>JBILDK010000073.1:0-9373 GCA_044352625.1 Planctomycetota bacterium | reverse complement strand
CATGCCGCCTTCAGCGATGACGTGCAAGCAGCGGTAGGGTCCGAAATTCTGCGGACCAACCACGATATTCCCAATCCGGGTTTCCGAACCGGGACGTGGACCATTGACGGTGCGATCTTCCTTTGCAGGTGGCGGCTGCCCTGCCGCCAATGCCGGCGGCGGTCCCACCGGCGGCGGCGGCGGGGGCCGCTTGCCGGGTGGCGGGGGGGGCAGGGGCGGTGGCGTGGGACTGGCGGTCATGAGGGGGGTGAACTGCGGACGCATCCGTGCATTGACGATCGCCGACACCCTGTCCGTAGGATGCCATGACCAAGAATGTAGTCGCCCTCGGAGGTCGCGGCAAGGGCTCGGATGAGCGTGCAGGACCCCGCCATTCAGCGACCGGGCGGCGGAGCTGAAGACCCCGCCCGGTCCTTCACCGGCGGCCGCTCGCCGCGGCCATCGAAGCGGTCATGCCACACGAACCAGTTGAACTGGGCGATGATCCCGCGCAAAACCTGGAGATCGTGGCTGTTAAGCCGCAGCCGGTCGATGAAGGCGCGGAACAACGGCGCGAAACGCTCCTGCTCGGTGCGCTGGAAATAGCCGAAGCGCTCCAGGGTCGCCAACCAATAGGCGGTGAGCGAGTCCACCGCGCGGCGCGGCGCCAGGACCGCAGCCTCGGCCTCGGGCACTGCCGGCGGCGCGGCGGCGCTGGCAGTGGCGATGACGTACAGGGTAATGGCCACGGCATTGGCCAGATTGTAGCTGGGATTGTGGCCGAAGGTGTCGAGGTGGATCCACACCTGGCAGGCGCGCAACTCCTCATCGTTGAGTCCGTCGGCCTCGTTGCCGAAGACCAGCGCCCAACGCTCCACCGGACGCGCCGCCAGGATCGGCGGCAGGCGCTCGGCACGCACGTACGATCCCAGGGCGGAACAGCGGAAATCGCCGCTGGTGCCCACCACCAGGCCACAGTCGGTGGTGGCTTCCTCGATGCTGGCAAACACCGGCGCGGCCAACAACAGGTCCTTGGAATGGGTCGAGAACATCCGCGACTCGTCGCAGTCCACGGCACACTTCGGGCCCACCATACGCAGCTCGGTCACCCCCAGGTTACCGCACAGCCTCGCCACCATGCCCAAATTGATCGGACCCTGGGTGCGCGACAGCACCACCACGCAATTGCTCAGGGCGGTGGGCGGCGGCGGCGTGCGCGGCCGGTCGGTCGGCCAGCCAGGTTGGGGTTGAGCCATGGGCTGAGAGAGATAACGAGAAACGCCGTGCGCGGAACGGGCACAACGCCCTAGAACGTGAACCCTGCCCCCGCCCCGACCACGATCTTCTCGGCCTTGTTGCGGCCGATTACGGTGGCCGCAACCCCGGCGTTGAGCTGCAATGTCGGCAAGATGGCCAGGGACGCGGAGAGTTCGGCCAATCCGACGATGCGACGGATGTCGCGGACATCGCCCGGCTGGGAAAAATCATGGCCCTCGAGGGACTGGGTATGCCGATATCCAGCCCACAGCGCCGTGGCACCCAGGCCAACCCCGGCCCGGGCCCACCCCACGAACTCGCTCGGCACTCCCTCACCATAGGCCCGGCCGCCGGCCCCGACATCGACGCTGACCGGCGCCCCAGGAACCACCGGCCCCTGGACCACCGCCATCGCTCCACCGCCGTTGGCCGCCAAGCCCGGAGCCTCGGCAAAGCCAGGCTCGTACGTACCCTGCAAAATACCCTCGCCGCGCAGACCGAAACCCAGGCTGCCAAGCTTCAGCGGCCGCCATAGCACCCCGACCTCGGTATCAAGCCGACCGCTCTGGTCACCGCCCGCATCGAGCGGTGCGCGGATGCGGAACACTCCGGTCTTGGCGTCGAGTCCGAAATCCTCAAGGAACTGGAAGCCCAGCGAAGCGTGCAGCCCGGTCTGTTGCAGATCGTCGCTCCACTTCCGTTTGGTGGTGCCATCGAGATAGGTGTCGGTACTGAAGTAGGATGCCCCGGCCCCCACGCGCACCGAGCCATAGGTTGGGTCGTCCACCGAACCCTGGGGCACGACGGCGGCGGCGAGCGGAGCGGCGAGGACAAGGGGCAGGAGGTGGCGCATGAGGAGGGAGTAGGGAGGGATGGAATGACCGCAAATGCGAAATGTAAACACGCGAAACGCGGAACGCGATACTAAGGGCATGCCCAGCCACGCGGCGATTCCCGGGGCCGTCCCGTTCCACGTTTCGACCCGGGTTTTCTACTGGGGCCTATCCAGCACCCGATACCCGATCGCCTCGCTGATGTCATCCACATTGACCCCGGCGCGGCCATCAAGGTCGGCGATGGTGCGCGCCACCTTGCTGATGCGGTCATAAGCCCGCGCCGACAGGCCCAGTTCATCCACCGCCTGATGCAGCAATGACAGGGCCTCGGGGGCGGCGTGCAGGTGGGTGCGCAGGCGCCGCGCATCGAGTCGGGCATTGGACATGCCCTGGCGGGCGAGCATGCGTTCACGCGCCGCCACCACGCGGACCCGGGCCTGGGCGGTCGTCTCGCCGTCGCCGCCCATGGCCAGGGCCTCGGGGCGCTGCGCGGGGACCTCCAGGTGCAAGTCGATGCGGTCGAGCAACGGTCCGCTGATGCGGCTGCGATAGCGGTGCACCGCGTCGGCGCTGTCGGTGCAGCGCCGGGTGGGATGCCCGAGGTACCCGCACGGGCAGGGATTCATCGCCGCCACCAGCGCCAGCTTGGCAGGGAAGCGCAACCGCCCGCCGGCGCGGCTGATGGTGAGGTGGCCGTCTTCGAGAGGCTGACGCAATTGCTCCAGGATGGCGCGGGGGAACTCGGGCAGTTCGTCCAGGAACAGGATGCCGCCGCTGGCCAGGCTGACCTCGCCCGGGCGCGGCACCGGACCTCCACCCACCAAGCCAACCGCTGAGACATTGTGATGCGGGGCGCGAAACGGTCGCGTGCGCAGCAGCCCGGTTCCGGTGGGCAGCAGGCCCGAGACGCTGTGAATGCGGGTGATCTCCAGCGCCTCCTCCAATGACGGCTCCGGAAGCAGGCCGGACAGCCGCCGCGCCAGCATGGTCTTGCCCGAACCAGGCGGTCCGATCATGAGCAGATTGTGCCCGCCGGCCGCCGCGATGAGCAGGGCGCGCTTGGCCTGTTCCTGACCGCGCACGTCGCTCAGGTCCGGGGCATCCAGCGGCAACGCTGCCGGCTCGGCCGGGGCCACCGTGGGCGCGGTGGCGAGTCCAGTGCGCAGCCAGCGCGCACATTCACCCAGGGTCGCCGGCGCATGCACCGGCAGGCCCACCACGGCGGCCTCAGCGGCGTTGGCCGGGGCCACCACCACCCGCGCCAGGCCCGCGTCGCGCGCGGCGATGGTGGCGGCGATGGCGCCGCGCACCGGGCGCAGGGCGCCATCGAGCCCGAGTTCGGCCAGGAACAGGGTGTCGGTGGGAACCACCAGATGATTGTCGGGTTCGGTGGCGGCGAGGCCCAGGGCCATGGCCAGGTCGAACGCGGGGCCCTCTTTGCGGCGATCGGCGGGGGCGAGGTTGATCACCAGGTGGTGGCCCGGGTGATGGGACAGCCCGCTGGCGAACACCGCCGGGGTCACCCGATCGATGGACTCGCGTACTGCCGCATCCGGCAGGCCGACCACGGTGGTACGGCCGGTGCCGGTAGCGGGTTCGTGGCGATTGACCTCGACCGCGACCAGGAAGCCATCGACCCCTTCGACGCCGGCGGCAGTAAGACGTGCGAGGGGCATGGGTGCAACATGATTGTGCGCGAACCCGCCTGCCAAGCCCCGACCCCGCGACCTGCAACCTGCGCCACACACGGTCCCGATCCCGCCGTGTTGAGCCCGTTCCGCCCGGACGTCAGGGGGGAATAGTGGCCAGACTATGTCCTATGACATGAATCAACTGCTCGAGATCTGTCTTCAGCAGAACGCTTCCGACATCCATATCTGCGTGGGTCGGCCCCCTTCCTTCCGGATCAGCGGCGCGATCAAGAGCCTCAAGGGCCCGGTCCTGACGGCCGACGACACGGCCATGCTGATGAAACAGATCACGCCTGAGCGCGGCCAGGTCGAATTGGCGAGCGAGGTCGGTTCCACCGACTTTGCGATCGGCTTCCTCGACAAGGCGCGCTTCCGCGTGAACGTCTTCAAACAGCGCCAGCACTTCGGCATGGTCCTACGCTTGATCCCCAGCAAACTCCTGACGTTCGAGGAGCTTGGCCTGCCGCAAATGCTCAAGGACCTGTGCACCCGCCCACGCGGCTTGGTGCTGGTCACTGGCCCCACCGGCTCGGGCAAGTCCACCTCACTGGCGACGATGATCGACTTCATCAACAGCGAAGAGGAAGGCCATATCCTCACCCTTGAGGATCCCATCGAGTTCACCCACCCGCATAAGAAATGCGTGGTCAATCAGCGCGAAATCCATGTCGATTGCTCGTCCTTCGCCGAGGGCCTGCGCCGCGCCCTACGTGAAGACCCGGATGTGATCCTGGTGGGTGAAATGCGTGACCTCGAAACCATCAGCCAGGCGATCTCGGCCGCGGAGACCGGCCACTTGGTATTTGGCACCCTGCACACCACCGGCGCCTCGCGCACCGTGGACCGCATCATCGACGTGTTCCCCACCAACCAGCAGGAGATGGTTCGCACCCAGCTCGCCGGCAACCTGATTGCGGTTATCTCGCAGGCGCTGGTACCCAAGATCCCCAAGGGCCGCGTCGCCGCCTACGAGATCATGCTGATGAACGCCGCGATCTCGAACCTGATCCGCGAGAACAAGAGCTTCCGCATCGACTCAACCATCCAGACCAGCGCGAACCAGGGCATGATCCTGCTCGACGATTCGCTATTCAACCTCTACAAAGACGGCAAGATCACCTACGACAACATGATGACCTATGCCAAGGATGTGAACTACCTGTCGCGCAAGGTGCAGGAATCGGGTCTGACCCCCGCCTAGGGTCGACTCTGCAGCACCCACCTCTCTTGGACTGAATCACCATGCCGATCAAATCCGGTGGCGTTGACCCCAAGGCCCTGCTCAAGCTGCTCTACGAGTGGGAGGAGGTGGACCAGCCCACCGCCCAGACCATCTTTGGCAAGCACCGCAAGGCGGGGCTGGACATCGTGCAGGCCTGTGTCGAAGGCGGCATCCGCGAAGAGGCCCTGCTGGGCGCCGTCGCCAAGCTCCTGGGCATGGAGATGGTCCAACTCGACAGCCTCGGCCTGCCCCTGGGTCTGATCCAGAAGGTCCCCGCCAAGGTCGCACGTGACTATCGCATCGTGCCGGTGCGGCTGGATGGCAGCGTCCTGGTGGTGGCCACCTCCGACCCGGACAACATTGCCGCCCTCGACGACCTCAAGTTCATGCTCCAGGTCACCCAGGTGCGGCCCGCGCTTTGCGGCGAAGAGGCCCTTGAGAAGGCCCTGCTCCAGTATTACGGCACCTCTGATCAGGATGACGCCGACCGCGAGAAGGCCGAGCTGATCAAGCTCTATGGCGCCGAGGAGATCTCCGATGCCGACAACGGCGGCGACACCTTCATCATCAACCCCGAGGACCTCAAGAATCTTGATCAGAGCGATCCGGCGGCCATGGCCGAGGCAGCCCCGGTCCGCAAACTGCTCAACCTGGTGCTATTGACCGGCGTAAAGGCCCAGGCTTCCGATCTGCACTTCGAGCCGTTTGAAGACACCTTCCGCGTGCGCAACCGCATCGACGGCGTGCTCTACGAGATGCTGCCGGTGCCCAAGAACCTTTCCTCCGCACTGGTGGCGCGCATCAAGGTCATGGCGCACCTCGACATCGCCGAGCGCCGCCTGCCCCAGGACGGCAAGATCCCCATCCGCATCGGCGATCGTGAAGTCGATCTGCGCATCTCGACGCTTCCGACCATGTTCGGCGAAAGCGTCGTGATCCGTATTCTCGACCGCAAGGTAGTGAACCTCGATATCGAGAAGATCGGATTTCCCGATGAGCTGCTGGCCTACTTCAAACTCGTCATCCAGCGCCCCAACGGCATCGTCATCGTCACCGGGCCGACTGGTTCCGGCAAGACCACTACGCTCTACTCGGCCCTCTCCGCGGTAAACACCCCCGACGTCAAGATCATCACCACAGAAGATCCGGTCGAATACGAGATCGCAGGCCTAGTCCAGGTCCCGGTGGACGAGTCGGTCGGCCGCTCTTTTGCCGCATGCCTGCGTGCGATCCTGCGCCAGGATCCGGACATCGTGCTGGTGGGTGAGGCCCGCGACAAAGAGACCGCCCAGATCGCCATCCAGGCCAGCCTCACCGGTCACTTGGTATTCACCACCCTGCACACCAACGATGCCCCCACTGCGATCAGTCGCCTGATCGACATGGGCATCGAACCCTTCCTGCTCTCGGCCACCCTCGAAACCGTCTGTGCCCAACGCCTGGTCCGCACCATCTGCACCAAGTGCAAGATGCCGTACCAGCCGAATGATGAAGAACTGATGCAATTGGGCATCAAGCAAAGCGACATCGCGGGCCAGAAGCTCTACTACGGCAAAGGGTGCGACCATTGTAAGAACACCGGCTACAAGGGCCGGACCGCGCTGTTTGAGATGATGGACATCAACGACAACCTGCGCGAACTCATCATCCAGAAGGCCTCCGCAGCCCAATTGCGCATCGCCGCCCAACGTGGGGGCATGCGCAGCCTGCGTGACGCTGGCATCCAGAAGGTCTTCGCTGGGTTAACCACCATCGAAGAGGTCGTGCGCGAAACCCTTGCGGTCGAAGACTGAACGGACTATCACAGGACACGCCATGCCGCTCTTCACCTACAAAGCGTTCGACAAAAAGTCCAACAAGGAGGTCGCGGATTCCCTCGAGGCCGCCAGCCAGGTCGAGGCCATCTCGATGCTGAAGAAGCAAGGGCTCCTGCCGATCGAGGTGAAAGAGGCCAAGTCGAAGATGGCCAAAATGGCTGCGGCCGGCGGCAAAAAGCAGATCAATTTCTCAATCCCTGGCACCGGCGGGGTCAAACCGGCCCAGGTGACGTTGTTCACCCGCCAGCTCTCGACCCTGCAAGACGCTGGCCTGCCCATCGTGCAGTCGCTCCAGATTCTCACCGACATGCAGCGCCCCGGCAGCTTCAAGGGCGCCCTGGCCAAGGTCACCGAGGAGGTTCAGTCCGGCAGCATGCTGTCCGAGGCCATGGCCCGGCATCCCAAGATCTGGGACAAGCTCTACACCAACCTGGTGAAGGCCGGCGAGACCGCCGGTGCGCTCGACACCATCCTGCGCCGCCTTGCCGAATTCCGCGAAAAGGCCCAGCGCCTGAAGAAGAAAGTCATCGGCGCCCTGGTCTATCCCACCGCGGTCATGACCATCGCTGCCGGTATCCTGACCTTCATCATGGTGGTGATCGTTCCCAAGTTCGAACAAATCTTCAAAGACCTCGGCATCAAGCTGCCTGGCCTCACCGTGTTCCTCATCGAGTTCAGCCGCGCCATGGCCGACTGGTGGTGGGTCGCCATCCTCAGCATCATCTTTCTTGTCGTCGCTCTCAAGATACTGCGCAACACCGAGGCTGGCGGCAACGCCATCGACCGGGCCCAGCTCTACATGCCGGTTCTGGGCAACGTCATCAAGATGTCGTCAGTGGCACGCTTCACCCGCACCCTCGGCACCCTGGTGACCTCGGGCGTGGGCTTCCTCGACGCCCTCGACATCACCAAGAGCGCCACGCCAAACATCGTGGTGCGTAACGCCATCGCCAGCGTGCGCGACTCGGTCAAAGAGGGTGAGACGATCAACGAGCCACTCAAGCGCTCGGGCATCTTCGATGACATCGTGGTCAACATGATCAAGGTCGGCGAAGAGACCGGTGAGCTCGACAAGATGCTGGTTAAGATCGCCGACACTTATGACGAAGAGGTTGATGCAGCGGTAGCGGCGATGATGGCCCTGATGGAACCCGCCCTTATCATCTTCATGGGTGGGGCCGTGGGCTTCATCGTCATCGCCCTGTTCATGCCCCTGATTTCGATCATCGAACAGCTCAACGGCCAGCAGGGTTGAGCAAAGCGCAGCGCGCTCTGCGCCCTACCCTGGTCAGTTGAGACTGGGGATAGGAAGTCCGCCGCCAGCCACCAGACGCTCCCATAGATGCGGATCGGGGCTGGTTGCCAGCAGTGCTTCGATGTGACCCGGCCGCAGGATCCAGCCCCCCTGCGCTATCTCAACGGCGAGCTGACCCGGCCCCCAACCGCTATGCCCCAGAAACAGGCGCGGCCCCTGCTGATCGGGACCAGCTGACCAGCGTACAGCGATTCGCTCCAGATCGCCGCCCAACGCTAGGCCCGGGCCCATGCTCTGGGACCCCGGCAGATCAGTCACGCCGTGCAGCAACAGGCCATGGTGCCGCTCGACCGGGCCGCCCTCCGCTGCCGCTGCGAATCCGGCCAGAGGCGACGGCACCTCCTCCCACAATTCACACAACGGCGTGATGAGCGGACGGTTGACGATCACGCCCAGGGATCCACCCGCGTGATGCTCCAACAGATACACCACGCTGCGCATGAAGTTGGAGTCGCCTAATTCCGGCGCAGCAACGAGAAACAACCCGGCGGCAGGTTCCATGATGTCAACGATGCTAGGGAGAAGCCGTGCAGACTGAACGGATTACTGATCATTCACATACCGGTTGATCGGGAAACTGATCCGATATCAGCCGATAGGCCGACCATACCGGGCAGCTCAGAGACCTGCGGCCCACGCAAGCCGCATGTATACGTTGAATACGTGGCACGGGCGGACGGATCGTGCCGCGCCCGAGTGCGTCGAAACCAGGTGGCATTTTCGTTTTCTTGCGCATGACGACAGCTCGTCAACCGACCCTGGAATCCCCATGCCGCACGTTCTGCCATGAACACGTTTCGGGCACGATTGCACCAGATCAATCCCACTGCGGGTCAGCGGCGCTGGATTTTCTCACCCTACGACCAGCTCACCGCAACCATTGGGCCGATGAGCGAGCAGCCCGCGGCGCAGACCGGGCTGGTGCTGATCGAGTCGCCGGCCAAGGCCGCCCGGCGGCCGTATCATCAGCAAAAGCTGGCGCTGATTCTCGCGAACCAGCGCCATTTCGCTTTAGAACAGGCAGCCCGCGGGGTTCAGGTGCGCTACCTGATTCATGAGAACGGCTACGCGGCGGCGCTCACCGGTTGCGAAATGCCGCTGACAATGATGGAACCCGCCGAACGTGAGCTGCGGGTCGAACTCGCGCCGTTGATTGCGAGCGGGAGGCTGCGCGTGGTTCCGCATGCCGGGTGGCTGTCGAGCGCGGCGCAGTTCGGCAGCAAAGGTCCACCATGGCGCATGGATGCCTTCTATCG
>JBILDK010000485.1:0-2735 GCA_044352625.1 Planctomycetota bacterium | reverse complement strand
GCCGCTCCTGCCGCTCCTGCCGCTGCTGCAGCTCCTGTCGCGCCGGTTCCCGTCGCTGCACGCGAGCAGACCCCGACCGATGCCAACGTGACGGCATTTCCGGCCAATCCCTGGCGCACCTACGATCGTCTTGATCCACTGCTTAATCGTGCCCTGCTCCAGGGTGCTGCCCTGCCGGCGCTAGCCATTGACAATCCCGCCCTGCAACGTGCCCTCGCCAGCAAGATCGACCTATGGAAGTCACGCGATGCGCTGATTAACCAGGCTGTGGCGGCGAAAGTCCGCCTGCGCCTACCCCATCCCTCCACGGGCGAGGCCAGCGATGTGACCAAGGCTGATGCCAAGGGCCTGGACCTGACTGCGGCCAACGGTGCGAATTCGACGCTTGCCTGGCATGCAATCCCCGCGCCCGAACTGGCGCGGGTGCTTGGCGAGGCCGCAATCACCCCAGGTCTGCCACCGACCCTGGTCGCCACCGCCGCCGCGGGGCAGGTCATCCTCGGAGAAACGATTCCCGCGACCTTGACCCTCAGACGGGCCAAGAACATTCCAGCCGAACTGCGAACCGACCTGGAACTGCTGCTTGCAGCCCACGGCCGACATGCGCGCAGCGGTGCCCTTGAAGCTGCTGAAGTCGGCTGGCAGATGAAATCCGCCCGGCCCCTCGACGAGGCGCTGGCGCTGCTCACCGCCCCGGGCGCCGCGGCTATTCCCGGTACCGATAGCGACATTGCCTGGGCCGAAGCCATGCGTGCCGGCCTCAAGGCCACCACCACCGCGGATCCAGCCAAGGATCTGCTCACCTTCGACACGCCCGCCGACCTGGCATCCTTCCCCGGTGCCACCGGGGTGTGGAATCAGGAGGCCGGTGCGCTGCGCAACGCCGGGGCCGCCAGCTTGGCCCGGACCGATCTCAGCGATGGCAGCAGCGTCGTGGTGATCTTCCGCCCCCAGGTCGCCGTCGGCGCGCTTACCGTCGAGTTCCGTGGTGCCCGCGCGATCCTCGACCTCGCAGCAAATCGTCTGACCCTGGTGGCCCAGGGCCGCGAAAACACCCCGCAGCCCGCGGTCGTGCCGCCGGGTGCCGCCAGCACGCTGATGCTTGAATACCGCGCCGCCACCGCGTCGGTGGTCGCCACGCTCAATGGCGGCGTGACCAGTGGTGAGATCGCTCTGGGCAATGCTCTCACCTCGCGCTTCGCCGTGGCGGTGGATAGCGGCGCGAGCATCGCCCTTGATGAGATCGGCCTGACTCGCGATCGTAATCTCACCGGCGACAAGGCGACCCTGCGTCTGCTCGGTTGGGAGAGTCAGGGGGCGGTCACCCTTGACGGCCCAGCGATCCATCTTGCCGGCCTGCCCGACGGCGTACGCGGCGGGCTCACCACCAAGCTGCGCGCCCAGCTGGTGGGTTACACCTTCGACGCCAAGGGCAGCGGCGGCATCACCTTGGGCTTCGGACGCGGACGCAACACGTCCGATACCTGGGAGGAATTCACCATCCCCCTGCCGGGCGATGCAACACTCAGTGCACGCTACGCCATCACCTGGGGCGATGGTCTGTATCTGGTGAAGGACGGCACCGGCGCGGTGCTGCTACGCGAGCCCTGTCCGGTGGCTCCGACCGTGTTCGGGATCAAAGCCACCGACACCGCCGTACTGCTCTCGACCCCGCGGCCAACCCTGCGCTGAGTCCTGAGCGCTCAGCCCGCACTCCGCGCGCGCGCCAGCCAGGTCGACGCCGCCGTCGCGAGATCCGCGCCGGCGGCCCGGCCGCAGTGCAGAGCAAGACGCAACATCACTGTCATTGCGCCCTCAACCGCAGCCGCCGTAGGCAAGGTGGCGAACGCCGCCTGGGCCTGGGCCTGCAGCTGCGCGCCATGGGCGACGACGAAGGCCGATCCATCCTCGGGATCAAGCCCCGGATCCATCAGCCGGTCCAACCACATCGGCGGCAGGGCTGCGGTGCGCGCCACATCGTCTTCATGGACCGCAGCAGCGAATGCCGTCAAAGCAGCCTCACGGCGCACCCGGATCAAACCTGAATCCACCAGCAGCACGAAAGCGCCCTCTGCCAGGTCCTGCATCAGTTCAACGTACGCATCCTGTACCGCTTCCCCGGGACCGACCTGCTGGCCAGCAAGGTACTCGGCCACGGTGATATGTGGCAGCGCGACGACCTCGGGGCAGCCGGCGAGACAGGGGAAATCGCGGCCCTCGTGCATGTAGCGCGCCGCTCCGGCAATGCGCCGCTCCCGCCCCAGCGGATAGAGCCGACAGGCAAGTGGCCGGGCTGCGTGAGCTCGGCAACCGGTCGCGGGATCGTAGAGCGCACAAGCCGCCTGGCCACGGAAGCCAAGTGGGCCGGCGAAGCGCAAGCGAATGCCGCCGAGCTCGGTGGCCTCGTCACGAAAGCGACGCACCGGGGCGCCCCGGGCGGCCGCCAGCCGCGCCACATCCCACGGCGTCAGCCACACCGCCTTGCCATGGCAGCAGGTACCGGCCCGGGTGCAGGTCAGGGGCAGGCGGTCACCCAGCGCGAGGCGGCTCACGGTGCGGCCGGCCGTCGGTTCTGAAGGATGCCGCGCACACTGGTGATGACGAACAGTCCCTGCATGATCAGCAGACCCCACGCATGATCATGCACTGCCCACAACACCCACAGCAGGTTCGAGACGAGGAATCCCCAAAATCCCCAGAAACGCCCACGCGCATGATGATGACCGACATACCAG
>JBILDK010000483.1:0-2740 GCA_044352625.1 Planctomycetota bacterium | reverse complement strand
AGGACTCCGTCGACGAGGCGTGCGGCGATGTGCTCGGCATCGACTCGGCACGGGAGCTGCACCGCCCGGCGGTGACGGCCCCGGCTGCGCTCCGCAAGCAGCGTCCGTCGTGATCCGGCGTCGCTGCCTGCCGCCACGGCCTCGGGCTCGGTGGCGATGGTCAGCACATCACCAGCCAGGTCGACGACGACCTGCCCAGGACGCACGCCAGGCAGCTCGGCGGTGACGACCACAGCCTGGTCATTGGACCACACGCTCAGGGGGAAGGCCGGATCGGGTGCGGTGAAGGACCGGTGCAGCTCAGAGAACAGCCGGTCGATGGTGCTTGGGAAAGCGAGTTCGGCGAACATGAGTGGCTCCGTGGGTGGGAGGGTGGTTGTGACGCCGAACCCAAAAGCCAACCGCGTGCCAGAAAAATCGTGTTATATTGACATTGTTTATTACCGATTCGGTCAATAACGACATTGTCTTGCCGCGCTCGCCAAGGCCATCCCACCGCGGCGGCGCGGGCCATGGACCAACAACCCCTCGGCAGGATGCGTGCGCCACTCCGACTACATGGTTGCAAATCGCGTTGCCAGAGAACCCACGTGGTTCCTAGCCGCCCTCGTCCTCGGTCTCGGGTTCATCCGCCATGCGGCAGCGGTCCCGGGCCCAGGCGCGCAGCGCCGCGATGCGCTCGGGCATGAGTTGGGCAAGCGGCGGTGCCTCGCCGAGAGCGACCAGCAGGTGTGCGGTATCCAGCGCCGCCCCGGCATTGCGTGCGGCGATGCCGGCCGCGACCACCGCCGCCTCAAGATCTGCCCCGGTGGCCCCGCGACTGGCCCTGGCGCAGGCGGGGAGGTCGATGGCTGCCGGATCATGGCCTCGGCGTTCCAGATGGAGCGCGAGGATCTCGCCGCGCAGGCTCCTGCTGGGCAGGTCGACAAAAAAAATCTCGTCAAAGCGACCCCGGCGCAGCAACTCTGGCGGCAGGGCCGAGACATCATTGGCGGTGGCCACCAGAAACACCCCGCCGCTGCGTTCCTGCATCCAGGTGAGCAGGCTGCCGAACAGACGCTGCGATAATCCACCATCGCTGCTTTGGGCGGCGGCCGAGGCGAAAGCCTTCTCGATCTCGTCAATCCACAGCACCACCGGCGCAGCCGCGTCAGCCTGGGCCAGGGCCTCACGCAGCCGACGCTCGGAGGCCCCGATGTAAGCGTCGTACAACCGGCCAACCTCCAGGCGCAACAACGGTCGGCCCCAGGTCCGTGCCACGGCTTTTGCCGCCAGGCTCTTGCCGGCCCCGGGCACGCCCAGCAACAAGATCCCGCGTGGACAATCGCTGTGCGTCGGCTCGGCCGAGAGCGCGCGGCGCGCCTCCAGCCAGCGCACCAGATGGGCGGCACCCGCCAGGCGCGGCGAACCGGCCGGATCGACCTGATCGAGCAGGCCGTGACGCGCGGTCAGGGCAGCGCGTTCGACGCTGACCTGGGTGAGGTGTGCCGCGTCGAGCGCTCCGCCGCGCAGCGCGAGATCGCTCAGCAGCCGGCGCGCCTGAAGACGGTCGAGTCCGCGCAGCAATTTCAGCAGTTCAGCCCCCGCAGCGCGGCCGACCGTGGTGGTGGTCCCCAGGTCGGCCTTGGTGCGCATGAATACCTCATTGGCGAGCTGGGAAAGTTCAGCGTCGTCGGGCAGGGACGGTGCCATCCGCGTCGCGGCGTGCTCCAGACACTCGGGCAGTTGCGCCGCGCGGTCCACCAACACCACACTGCTGCCCAACATGGTGGCACGGCTGACCAGTTCGCGCAGGGCGCGCAGCACCACCTCCTGGTCAAGATGCGGAGCAAGGTCGCAGAACACGAACACCCGGTCTGCCCCCTGCTGCCAACACCAGCGCAATGCCGGACCGGCAAGCTCAGTGCCCGCCACCGGATCGTGCTCCAGGTCGAACAGGCCCTCGGTGATGCCGCGTACCGCCGACCACGAGATGACGCGGCGTCGTGCCGCATTCGCGGCGGTCATCACCTGTTCGAGGGTGCGATCCTCGTCGCCGGTGGCGAGAGCGATGAGCGGGTGCCGGGCCTGGAACAGGCGCAGCAGTCGTTCGCGGTCGGTGGTCATCGTTACGGCCGCACCACGAGGCTGGCAGCGCTCATGTCATCGGCCGCGTGCCCGTCGGCTTCGACCTGGGCATAGGCGGCGACGCTCGCCCGGGTCTGGGGCATGGGCTGCTCCAGACGCTCCGCCAGAGCCAGCGCCAGGCGCAGGTCCTTGTGCATGTGCTGCACCGAAAACTGCGGCGACCACTCGCGATCCAGCCACTTGACGCGCTTCATCTCGGACAAAGGGCTGCGCGCCACATTGCGCTCAAGACAGCTGAAGAAGGTCGTGCTGGGGATGCCGGCGCGTTCTGCCAGGGCTAGGGCCTCGACCGTGGCCTGCCCGACATTGGCGATGAGCGTGTTCATCGCCAACTTGAGCGCCATGGCTTGGCCGGTCCCGCCCACCGCGAGCACGGCCTGGCCGACCTGGGCATAGACCGCAGCCACCTCCGCCGGCAGTTCGCCTTCGCAGCCGAGGAAGAACACATTCTGCCGCGCCTCGGCTGCCGGCTTCGAGCCCGTGAACGGCAGATCAAGCAGCCGCCCGCCAGCGGCGGCCACGCGCTGTGCGGCGCGCTGCACATCATTCACGCCGACGGTGCTGTGCTGAGCGACCACGCAGCCTGCGCGCAATCCCGGCAGCAGACCATCGA
>JBILDK010000484.1:0-2740 GCA_044352625.1 Planctomycetota bacterium | reverse complement strand
CAACACCGTGGCGGCTGACTCCACGACCGAGCGGGCAGGCTCTCCCACGGTTTGGGCTGCGCTTGTCGAGGCCCTTCGGAAAGCTCGAGGCGAACTCAGCTGGAGCGACCAGTCCGTCACCATCGGCGTGCGCGCGAGCGCCTTGCGCGTGCACCAGCGACCCGGCGACCTGAGCTTACCCGGCAAGGTCGAGCTAGCCGAGATATCTGGCTCAGACACCTTCGTGCACGTCGAAACCGCTGTCGGCGAACTGGTCGCGCAACTGACCGGCGTTCACTTCTTCGACCTCGGGGTGCCGATCACGCTGTATCTGAACCCCGAGCATGTGTACGTATTCGACTCGACGGGCGCGCTACGGGTCGCGCCACGGCGAGAAGGAGGGAGGACCGAATGAATCGTTCCGCGCAAGCGAAGCGCCGTGCTCATCGAGCCACGCTGCGACTGACCGGCTTTGCCGGGACGCGGGGGTGTCGCCCCTCGGGGGCCGAGCCTGGATGTAAACATTCCGTTGGATTGTGTGTGTCTGGCGAGGCGTCGGGCCTCCGGGCCGGGGCGGCCTGCAAGGCGGCAGCGCAGCGATTGGGGGGCAAGTAGTTGGCACGCATCGATCTGGACCTGGCGCACGCCTACCGTCCCAACCCGCAACGGGACGAGGACTACGCGCTGTTGCCGCTCGAGATGAGCTTTCGAGACGGTGGCGCCTACGCCCTGCTCGGCCCCTCGGGCTGCGGCAAGACCACGCTGCTGAACATCATCTCCGCGCTCGTGACGCCCTCACGAGGCACGGTGAAGTTCGATGGCGTCGACGTGACGAGCAAGTCACCGCAGGATCGCAACATCGCTCAGGTGTTCCAGTTCCCCGTCATCTACGACACGATGACCGTGGCGGAGAACCTTGCCTTCCCGCTGAAGAACCGCGGTGTCGCGCCTGGCAAGATCAGGCAGCGTGTGGGTGCGATCGCCGAGATGCTGGAGATGAGCGGCCAACTCAACATGCGCGCCGCCGGCCTGGCGGCCGACGCCAAGCAGAAGATCAGCCTCGGCCGCGGCCTGGTGCGCGAAGACGTGAGCGCGGTTCTGTTCGACGAGCCGCTCACCGTGATCGACCCGCACCTGAAGTGGCAGTTGCGCCGCAAGCTCAAGCAGATTCACCACGAGTTGAAGCTCACGCTGATCTATGTCACCCACGACCAGGTGGAGGCGCTGACCTTTGCCGAAGAGGTGGTGGTGATGACACGTGGGCGCGCGGTGCAGATCGGTTCGGCCGACGAACTGTTCGAGCGACCGCGGCATACCTTTGTCGGTAACTTCATCGGCTCACCGGGCATGAACTTCCTGCCCGCCGGCATCGTGCCGGGCGCGCCCGACGGCGCCACGCTGCTGGGTGTGCGCCCGGAGTATGTGACGGTCACCGCCCCGCACACCGCCGGCGCCGTGACAGCCACCGTGACGCAGCGGCAAGACGTCGGTACCTACTGGCTCGTCACCGCCAAGACCGGCTCCAGTCTGATCCGCGCGCGGCTCAGCGTCGATGTCTCGCCGCCAGCCGTGGGTGAGACAGCCTGGTTTGCGGTCGCGGGGCCGCACACCTGCTATTACAAGAACGAGGAGTTGGTGGGATGAGGGCCCTAAGTCGCTCCGCACCTACCTCCCAAGAGAGTCCGGCTGCACGGGACGCAAACCAGTCCGTCGGCCCTCGCTTGGCAGGCGGCTTGGTAAGACTTGCCGTGCGCGCTTCAACGCGGTGTCCGGCTGGAGAGAACCCATGAAGCCCGTCAATCAGAAGGCGTGGTTCCTCATCCTGCCGGTCATCCTGTGCGTAGCCTTCTCGGCCATCCTGCCCCTGATGACGGTGGTGAACTACTCGGTGCAAGACATCATCTCGCCCGATCGCCGCGTGTTTGTCGGCACCGAGTGGTTCAAGGCCATCATGCGCGACGACGAACTGCACCGGGCCTTGTTCCGGCAGATCGGGTTCTCATTCGCCGTGCTGCTGGTGGAGATCCCGCTCGGCATCGCCCTCGCGCTGTCGATGCCCGCCCAGGGCTGGAAGTCATCGGCCGTGCTGGTGTTGGTTGCGATCTCGCTCCTGATTCCCTGGAACGTGGTCGGCACCATCTGGCAAATCTATGGCCGCACCGACATCGGCCTGTTGGGCGCCACCCTGTCGTGGCTGGGCATCAACTACAGCTACACCGGCAACGCCACCGACGCCTGGTTGACGGTGCTGGTGATGGACGTGTGGCACTGGACGCCGCTGGTCGCGCTGCTGTGTTTTGCGGGGTTGCGCGCCATCCCCGACGCCTACTACCAGGCCGCGCGCATCGACGGCGCCAGCAAGCTCGCTGTATTCCGCTTCATCCAGTTACCCAAATTGCGCGGCGTGCTGATGATCGCGGTGCTGTTGCGCTTCATGGACAGCTTCATGATCTACACCGAGCCTTTTGTTCTCACTGGCGGTGGGCCGGGCAATGCGACCACCTTCCTGAGCCAGTACCTCACGCAGAAGGCAGTCGGTCAGTTCGACCTCGGGCCGGCGGCCGCCTTCTCGTTGATCTACTTCCTGATCATCTTGCTGCTGTGTTTCATCCTCTACAACGGGATGCAGCGTGTGGGCACCCAACAAGAGAAGGAGGCCACGCCATGAACGAGCGTCGCTTCAAGAAGCGCAGTGTCTTCCTGGTCCTCTACCTGCTGTTCGCCATCTTGCCGGTCTACTGGATGGTCAACATGTCGTTCA
>JBILDK010000072.1:0-9398 GCA_044352625.1 Planctomycetota bacterium | reverse complement strand
CATGGGGTACTACCTGGTCCAGCCTTCTTTTGCGGTGCGTGGGGACCTGGGCGCTGGCTTCAACGCCGGCGTGGTGCTGTCGGCCCCGGGCTACCAAGTCTACGACTTCGGCCGGGTCGACAGCACCCTGCTGGCGAATCAGGGCCCAGTCACGATCAGCAGCCTGCACTATGACGAGGATCCGAATCTGACCTGGAGCCTGCCCGCCGGCGTGCGCACTGGTCTGGCGTACTACGGCGAGGACTGGGCCGTGGAGGTGGACCTGCGTTGGCGGGCCTCCACCGGAGCCCATGAGGTCCTGACCAGCGACAAGCCGGCGTATGTGGTCCGGCGCGACCGGAGCACCGGCGAAAACACCATCACCCTCCTACCGGGGTCGCTCCTCTCGACGGCCAACCTGCAAACTGATGCCCCGGCGGCCCTGGGTGGATCCCTCGGCGGTCATGCCATCATCACGCGCCAGATCACCTTGCATTGCGGGGGCTGGTACGATCCCAGTCCGGTCAGGGATGGTGATGACGACCTCTTTACGCCAATGAACATCTATGGGGTGAGCGTGGGCGGGACCTACAGCACCGATGGCACCACCACCTTTTCGCTCGGGCTGCTCGGCACCTACGGCAAGGCCAATGGCGTGCGCATCTTCCCCGATCCCAACGATCCCTACGGCGGCACCGCCAAGGTGCTGGGCCTGCAGGCTGCGCTTACCACGTCGTTCTCGCTCTGAGGTCAGGGCGAGAGCACCGTAATGCCGGCCTGAGCCAGGACCTCCTCGGCGCGATCCAGGTCGATGCGCATCTGGCGCGCGCCGACAATCGGACGACTGCGTAGCGGCAGTCCGGCGGCACGCAGGAGATCCAGGGTGAAATCGTGGCAGTTGTCATGGAGCGCCCAATCCCGGGGACAAGGCCAGTAGGTCGTGGGATCGCTCTCCGACTTGGGCACATGGGGGCCCTCGATCCAGGTGGTGCGCAGGCGGTCCTGCAGAGCCTGCCACCCGGCGGCATCAACCGTGAAACGGTAGAGTTTGACGGTTGTACCATCAACTCCGAGGTAGTGCCAAGCGGCCGGCCCGATGACCGGATGGCGGTCCACCTGGACCAGACCGGGCATCGGATCCACCGCCAGCCGGGACCAGTGCACGCATCCGGTGGTCGGATCGAGCATGGTGCCACGCTCACCATAATGGATGGTCAACCACGGCCAGTCCACCGGACGACCGCCGACCACGCTGAGTCCGGAGGTCACCGCCGCGGCCGGAACTACCAGCCCGGAATGGAAGCTGTCGCAAAACACCAGGACCTCCACCACCCCCTGGGCACCGGGCGGCGGCAGCCGAGTCAGGCTCGAACACCCGCCAAGCAGGACCAGGGCGAGCAGGGCCGCCGGCCAGCGGATCATGGCGCTGGTCCAATAACGGTGATCCCGGATGCGGCGAGGGTGGCCAGGGCCTCATCCATCTGGCTGATGAAGACGTCGTTGGTGTAAAGGTTTTTGATGGTCAGGTCGAGGCCGGCCGCGCGCAGGGCCAGCACCGAGAAATCGTGGCAGTTGTGGAAAATCGACCAGCGGTGGGTGGAAAACCGGAAGGTGGTCGGGCGCAGGGGCGGACGGAGCATCTGCGGGGCCGAAGCATTGCGCCAGGCAAGGATAAAGGTGTCGAGCGCCTGGCGTCCTTCTGCGCTCACCTCCAGGGTCCAAGTACGCAGTGCAATGTCGGGACTGCGCGCTGGACGGCTCATCTCTGCTCGGTGGCAGAGATCGAGGACGCCGCCGCTCGTACCAAAGGCCATGCGCAGCTTCATGCCGCTACCCGGGGATTCGTTAGCGATCCATTCATCGGCGGCGAAACCGACCTCCATAAAGGGTAGGGTGACGGGCGGACCCTCTGGCTGGGCATCCAGCGTGGCCAGAGACGGACTCTTGCTCAGCACTAGGCCGCTATGCAACCCATCGGCGAAGACCAGGAGGCGATCTGCTGCGACCAGGCCGGCAGGCGGGATCGTTTGGAGCGGGCGGCTGCATCCGGTGAGGCAACACAGTGCAGCCATGGCGCACAGAAAGACGAAGGGCAGGCGGGTCATGGCCTTCGGATCAGAACAACAAAACCGCCCCTGGCAAAGCCAGGGGCGGTTCGAGCAAAGCCACCAACGAAGGGGGCTGTACTATGACGACTTACTCGCCGTGGACGACGACCGTGTAGGTCTTGATGATGCCGAGGATGTTCGTGGTGTGGTAGTCGACGTAGCTGATCTTGGTGATCGAGCCAGCCTTGGCAGCGGATTCGATCGACGCATCGCCGATGTTGACCAAGCCGAGGTAGCCGGTGGCGGTGGACTTGCCAGCCTTGGCACCAACCACGGCGGCATTGTTCTGATGGTACACGTCGGCGTAGTTGCCCTTAACGTCAGCGTAGCAGGAGCCGCCGAGGCCATCGACATTGCGGGCGGGGCCGCAGCCGGCGAGGGCAATGGCGCCAACGGCGAGGAGGGCGGGGGCGATCTTCGAGATAATACGCATGCGAACCTTTCAAGGTTGCTGGGTTGAGTTAGAGATATTAAGGAATGAAGTTGGCTGTCAACTAGGCATTTCCAAGATAAGCCGTCAGGGCTTGGCGGGAACGGCCTCAGAAGTGGGTGCGGGCAGCGGAAAGGCGGCAATCTGGACGCCGCCCGCCCGACCATCAGCGGATGTGTTGTTAAACACCCGCACACTGCCTCCCGAGGCGCCATGGACCTTGTTCTGAACCGATAGGGTCGCTGGCTTATCATATACCGAGGCCTCTATGTGCAGGCCACCCGGGCTAGCGGTGCGAAACTCGCCATCGAACTGCACACCCTGGTAGGTGCCCCGCCAGGGCGTGGAGGTGGCGGGAATCTCGGTGCGCATGCCATCTACGGTGACGGTGGCGGTAAACGTGGAGGTCGTGCCACTATCGACACTGTTCACAATGAGGGTGACATCGACCGCCTCGGGTCGCGAGCTACAGCCGGTGAACACGGTCAGAGCGAGAGCGGCAAGCAGGAGGAGGGGACGGCGAGGGTGGTTCATGAGCGAGGCCGTACCGTGGCGGCGGCTCCTGGTCAACTACGGCCCTCAACCGCCGTCATGCGTGCCAGCAGATCATCGAGCACGGCGCTGACCGCGTCAGCCGCGAACGCCTGGGCATCCACCATATCTGCCCGGATCACGGCACAGGGCACCCCGGCGGCGGCGAAGCCCGGCAAACGACGCTTCACGTAGCTGTTCCAGATCCCGCAGCTCGCATTCCAGTGGGCGAGGATGCCGTGGCAGCCGTAGTCGCGCACCAAGCCGAGGGTCCATTCGAGCACCCATCCGGCGTCGCGGTTCATCGTATTCCAGGCGTAGCGCTCGACCAGCGCGTCCCAGGCCCGGTGGGGATCGAGGTCGAACCACCAGGAATGGGTATAGGTGCTGGCGACCACCGCGATGCCGCGGGCCGCGCATTGTTCCGCCAGCCAGCGCCGGCGCGGCCAGATCGGAATCGCATCCCATAGCACGCGGTGGCGTTCGCTGGGCACGGCGGCGAAACCCGCCGCCACCCGGACGCGCAACTCATCGCGCAAGGCGGTGTAGTACGCCGTGGCCTCGGGCCAGCCCCGGGCGATGACGATGGGAGCCATGGCGGTGCAGGCGTCCCAGAAGGTCCACGGGGCCGGATGCACGCGGCCCAACTCCAGGCATTCCTGCCACAGGCGGTTGGCACGGGCGCTTTCCGCCACCACCTCCGCCAGCCGGTCCTGGTCAAAGCGACTGCCGGCGGCGCTGGCGATAGCCGCGCAATGGTCGCGCAGATCGTGGGCGAAGCGCGGCAGGTCCGGCGTCGCCGGCGCGTGCAGCAGGTAATGCGGCACAACCCGTCCGCGCCGGGCGAAGACCGCCGCCACGTCCGTTCCCCAACGGCCCACCACCGCGCACTGGCTGTCGCAGGCGTAGAAGAGATCCGGATCCGGCAGCGCGCCGAGGGGCGAGGCGGCCCCCTCCAGCACCCCCAGGTCGGCCAGGGCATAACTGCACAGGCGCGGCGTACGGTAGCCAGCGGCGGTGGCGGCAGCGATGGCCTCACGGCTGAAAGGCTGGTCCGGATCGCGGACCGGCGACAGGGCGCCGAGCATCGCCGCGTGGTTTTCAGGGTAGACCGGCACCACCCCGGCGGCGATCAGCGCCTCGGCCGGGGCAAAGGCCGAACACCAGGCGACCGGTCGGCCCATGCCACGCACCTGGTCGTACCAGGTGCGGAGGTCGAAGGTGGTGGTGAGGCGTCGATTCACAGAGCGGCGGCTCGACCAGGTTTGACAGCCGTGCAGGCTACAGCGAGCACGCTGCGCAAGGCGGCGTTCACCGCCCGTTCGTCCGGGAAGGCTCCGGCCAGGTCGGGATCGATGACCACCAGGTTGGTGCTGGCCAGGTAGCGTCGGACGTACTTTCCGCGAACACCCTGGCTGAAATCGTAATGAGCGCGCATGGTCAGTCCTTGTGGTAGTCCCGGGATTCGCGCCGGGTCGGGGTGCGGGCGCTGATGATCCTGATGGATCCATCGCGGTCGGTGTGGCTCACGACGTCGACCTGCATGCCATCGCCATGACGTCCATGCCGACCAGGATAGTCCGGAGGCCCTGCGCCGCCCCCCGCTCAATACCCCCGCGCCGCGGCTTCGGCCTTGGTGCAGGTTTCGAACAGGGAGCGGTTGTAGCGCTGCAACGCCTCGGCGTCGGCGAGGCGGGTGGGATTGTGGTCGGGTTCGGCGCGGTAGGCCGTGATCGCCGTGGTCAGCATATTGTCAGCCTGGGCAAACGCGCTGGCCGCAGCGCGCAGGTGCTCGACCCGATCGGCGACGCTGGCGCCAGAGCGCGGATTGGCCTGGCGATAATGATCCATGCCGGTGGTGAAGTAATCCTCGGCCTGACTGAGTTCGGCCTCATAGCGACGCACCGCGCGCTCCTCGGGCGGCTTGGGGGTGCGTGAGGACGGAATCAGCGGCGGCTTGGTCGTCGTCGGGGCCGGAGCCTCGGCCGGGGACGGAGCCTCGGCCGGCTTGTGCCGGTTGCTCCACCAGTTTTCGGCCTGCTTGATCAGGCCATCGTCGCCCCACACCTTGTCCTCGACGGCTTTGCCGGCGACCGCCGCCTGATCGGCGGCAGGTTTGGCCGCGCTCGTCAGCGGCGACCACCACGACCCTTCCCACGGGGTGCACACGAAGCGCCCGTCCTTGGACCAGTGGCAGGCAGTGACCCAGATGATCACGCCGACCACGGCGAGCACCACGAGCACCACCAGGATGACGCAACCGGCAAGACCGGAACGGGATTTCATGGCAGGGGATCCTCGGTGGGTTGGGCGGGGGGCACCGGGTCGGCCGATGGCGCGCCACCCTCCAGTTCCACCAAGGCGCGTTCGATGTTGGCTGCGGTGGCCTGGCCATTGGCCCCGGCCAGATCCACCGCGGCAATGCGGCCATCAGGCCCGATAAGCACGAACGCGGGAATGGCGGTGACGTGGAAGGCGGCATGACCCTCGCCATCCCAGCCGCGTCCCTCGCCCACCACCGGCCAGGTCACGCCATGGTCTTGAAGGAATTGCGGAATGCGCTCGATGGTATCCTTGGTGTCAAGCGACACGCCGACGACATGCACCCGCTCACCCAGGCGTTTCACCAGGGCGGTGAGCGCCGGGGCCTGGGTCACGCAGGGCTGGCACCAGGTGGCGAAGAAGTCGAGCAGCACCGGCTTGCCTTTCAGGCTCGTCAGGTCGAGCATCCCGGGCTGGCCGTCACGGCGCTCGGCCACCAGCTTCGGCGCTGGCCGACCCACCAGCTTCTGGCCGGCGGTGAGCACGCTGTCGGCAAGTTGTGCCGCCGCCGGATCGGCGGTGCGCGCCTGGAGCCACGCCAACACCGCGGCGGGCTTGGCCCCGGTGGCCTCCATGGCGAGCAGACGCAAGGCATAGACCGGAACGCGTTCCTCGGCCGGCTGGTCCTTGAGAAAAAGCAGGGCCGCGTCGACCTCGGCCAAGGCGGCTGCGTCCTTTGCCAGGGTCAGACGTTCGGCGCGGGCCACTGCAGCGCGCGCGGCCACGCGCGGCGGCAGCGTGCCGAGGGGCTTGAGCACCTCAGCGGGATCGGCTGGGGCGGCGGCCGCCCGGGAGGCGAGACTCCAGGCCGCCACCAACGCCAGGCCGGCGCGTTCGCGCTGCGCCGGGGTCGCGGTGGCATCGGCGGCCACCGCCCCAGCGGCGGTCGTAGCCTGGGCGTGGTCGAGGGCATCGAGCCAGGCCTCGGCCAAGCTCAGCCGCAGATCGAGCACGCCGGCGGCATCAAGGCCGAGGTCCGTGGCAGCGAGCGCCGCGATGGCCGTGGCCCGCGCCGGATTGCCCGGCTCGGCCAGCTCATCGGCGGGGATCGACGCATCGACCTGGGCGAGGAGGTCGCTGACGCTGGCGCCCCAGGCAGGGGCGAGGGCGCAGGCGAGCAGGGCGGCGCGGATCATGCGCGGCCCACGCGGATGCGCTCAAGGGTGACCGCATGCAGGTGGCCGTTGCTCACCACCGCGTTGCCGGAGCGGATCGAGGGCGTGCCGTCGAGATCGGTGAAGCGGCCGCCGGCTTCGCTCACCACCAGGCTGGTGGCGGCCACATCCCACACCGCGAGCTGGGGCTCGACCACCACCTCGGCGCGACCGCTGGCCACCAGCATGTGGCCATAGGCATCGCACAGCCCGCGCTGCAGCGCGGTGGACGCGCACAGATCGTCGAAGACTGCGGACAAGCCGTGATTGCGGAACCACGCCGGCGTCTCGTAGCAGAACAGCGCCTGGTCGAGGCGGTCGATGGCGCTGACCCGGATGGGCGTGCCATTGCAGCGCGCCCCACCGCCGCGCACCGCGTCGTACCACTCGCCGAGGCCGGGGATGCCCACCGCGCTGGCGACCACGCCAGCAGCATCCTCGCACGCCACCAACACCGCCCACAGCGGCACGCCGCGCACGAAGTTGCGCGTGCCGTCGATGGGATCGACAATCCAGCGCCGGCCGCTGCCACCGCCCTCGTCGCTGCCGGTCTCCTCACCCAGCCAGGCATCGTCGGGGAAGGCGGCGCGGATCACGGCGCGGGCCGCGTGCTCGCTCTCGCGATCGGCCACGGTCACCGGGCTGGCGTCGCTCTTCCACTCCACCGGCAGATCGGGGCGGCGGAAATGCGCGAGCGCGGCGCGGCCGCCGGCCTGGGCCGCAGCCAGGGCCACGGCGCGGAGTTGCCAGGTCAGCGGAGTCGGAGTGCTCATGCGCCCAGCATAGGACCGAGTCGACGCCGGGAAGGCTGGTGCCGCACCCTTTGCATTTGGTTCGGACGGCGCATGGGCTAGAATGCGGCGCGTACCTCCAACCCAGGATCAGCCATGTCGAAAGAGAAAAAAGTCACCCGCGAGGCCAAGAAGGCCCCCACCACCACCCTGCGCGAGAAGCGCGCCGCCAAGGCCGCCAAGCGCGCGAAGTAGGTCGTGTCCGGGAGCGCTGGTACCCTCGCCAGCGCTCCCAGGCGTCGACCTGCTGGACAGGTACCGGGTGGGTTCTAGCCTGCTCCCTCCCCACCATCCGGCAGCGAGGTTTCCATGGCGCAGTTCACCATCTCGGTCATCCACGGCGACGGCATCGGCCCCGAAGTCTGCGCCGAAGGCGTCAAGGCGCTCAAGGCCGTGGGTGAACGCTGCGGCCACACCTTCACCTTCCCCGAGTACCTCGCGGGCGGTGCCGCCATCGACGCCACCGGCGTGCCCTTGCCCGACGCCACCATCGCCGGCGTGAAGGCCAGCCACGCGCTGCTCTTCGGCGCCATCGGCGGCCCCAAGTGGGAAAGCATGCCCCACCACCTCAAGCCCGAGGCGGGCCTGCTCAAGCTGCGCAAAGAGCTGGGCGCGTTCGCCAACCTGCGCCCGGCGGTGGTCTATGACGAGTTGGCGGATGCCAGCTCGATCAAGCCCGAGATCCTCAAGGGCACCGACATCCTGGTGGTGCGTGAGCTCACCGGTGGCATCTACTTCGGCCCCGGTGGCATCACCGGCGACGGCGCTCACCGCGTCGGCATCAACACCGAAGTGTACAGCGTCGCCGAGATCGAACGCATCGGCCGCATCGCCTTCGAGGCGGCCCGCGTGCGCAGCAAGAAGCTGTGCTCGGTGGACAAGGCCAACGTGCTGGTCTCCTCCCAGCTCTGGCGCGAGGTCATGATCACGCTTGGCAAGAGCTACCCCGACGTGGCCCTGTCGCACATGTACGTGGACAACTGCGCCATGCAGCTGATCCGCGACCCCAAGCAATTCGACGTCATCGTCACCACCAACATCTTCGGCGACATCCTCTCCGACGAGGCCAGTCAGCTCACCGGCTCCATCGGCATGCTCGCCTCGGCCTCCATGGGCGGTCCGGTGGGCTTCTTCGAGCCGATCCACGGCAGCGCCCCGGACATCGCTGGCCAGCAGAAGGCCAATCCCCTCGCCACCATCGGCACCGTGGCCATGCTCCTGCGCTACGGCCTCAAACTCGAAGCCGAAGCCAAGCTGGTGGAGCGCGCGATCAAGGCGGTCCTGGCCGCAGGCCTGCGCACCGGCGACATCAAGACCCCCGGCTGCCGCATCCTCAACACCCGCGAGATGGGTGACGCGGTGGTGGAGCAGATCCGCACGGTCTGAAACCCGGCGGCCGCGCTGGTTGCCAGCGCGGCCGCAAAGCATCAGGCGGGATCAGGCCGGAGTCGGCTCGACCGCCTCGTCGTCGCTGTCGTCCGCCGGGCAGCGCGCCACGCTGGTAAGGATGTCGCCGTCATCGAGGCCGATGATGGTGACGCCCTGGGCGGTGCGGCCGGTGGAGCGGATCTGGTCCACGCCGGTGCGCACCACCTGGCCCAGGCGGCTGATGAGCATGAGCTGGTCGCCGGGATGCACTGCCAGGCTGGCGATGACCTTGCCGTTGCGTTCGCTGGTCGAGATGTTGGTCACGCCCTTGCCGCCGCGGCGGATGAGGCGGTATTCGTCGAACGGGGTACGCTTGCCGTAGCCGTTGGCGCAGATGGTCAGGACCTCGGTCTCGGGGTCGAGGCGCAGCAGGCTGACCACGCTGGCGCCGGGCTCCAGCTCGATGCCGGTCACGCCGCCAGTGTCGCGCCCGGTGGCACGCACATCGGTTTCGCTGAAGCGGCAGGCCGAGCCGTCGTCGGTGGCGAGCAGCAACTGGTCGTTGCCGCTGGTGATGACCACCTCGACCAGCACGTCGCCTTCGGCCAGCTTGATGCCCTTGATGCCGCCATTGCGCGGATTGCCGTAGGAGGCGAGGGCGGTCTTCTTGATCTGGCCCTGGAGCGTGGCCATGACCAGGAACTGGTCTTCGCGG
>JBILDK010000482.1:0-2747 GCA_044352625.1 Planctomycetota bacterium | reverse complement strand
ACGCCACCGACGCTGTAAAACCGTGGCTCGAAACCATGAACCGCGAGGTGTGGGTTGAAACGTTTGTATAGATATGCATTTTCAACATGATGGCATCACCGATAGCGCTCTTCCTGCCCCTGCATTTTGTGGTATATCTAAAGCCTGACCCCCATGGCTGGTGGCAAAGAACACAACCGGCTGCTGCCCAAGTGATTACCCAGCCATAAATGTGCACCCTTGAAATCGAGTGATATAAGATATAATCCTTACGCGAATCCAGTACATCATCTATAGTTGCCGCTTGCCGGAAACGCCGATGACCTGGCTGCTCTTTCCCAACCCTCGACCCTAACGCCTATCTCAGGAGATCCCATGCGTCTGGCAATCCGCGCCACCGAAGAAGCTATCATCAAGCTACTCAAGGCTGGCCACCCCCTCCCTGGTGAGGTTGTTGACCGCGAGCTCGAGACCCGTCTGCCTGTGTTCCAAAGCGTTGAGGCGGTTCCGATCAAGAACTACGGCATAGAGAACGCAGGACGCATCGTCCTCGCCCGTGGCCGCAAGGATGTCTGGTTTGTCGACATCAAGCGCCGCGAGTCCAAGGTGAATGTCAATGAAGGCGAGGCCTTCATTGACATGCGCGACAAGCTCCAGGCCCGTTACCCCGGACAGAAGGTCACCGGCTGGCTCATCACCACTGCGGATGTCGAGCCCAAAGCCAAGGTTGCGATCGCCGAAAAGGGCTGCTTCGCCACTGCTGGCGCCGCCAAGCGCTGAATCCATCATCGACACGATTGACTACCGCACCCCCGGCCACCAGTCGGGGGTGCGGCTTTTCTCACCCTGATCCAACTCCCCCGCCAGGGCCGCGCCGACAACAGCCTACTTCGTCGGCAGGGCGATACTCAGCCACAGGCCGTTGACGTTGGCGGCGAAGCGGGCGGGATGGTCAGTTGTGGGGGCGAAGGAAAATGCGATGGCGGCGATCACCGGCTTCGCCGGGCCAGGCCCAGCCACCAGGCGGTAGCGATACACCCAGCGCTCCAGGCCGTCCCGTTGATCGGCGAACGAGGGCTGGCCGAAGATGCGCAGCAAGCCCCCGCGATCCGGGGGCAGGGGCAGTCCGGGGGCGTTGAGGGTACTGGTGGCAGTACGCGCCACCGTGTTCACCTCGGCCCGGGCAAGCGAGCGCAGGCCCGCTTCCGCCAAGCGCGGATCCAGGGCATTGAACACCACCGGCGGAAAACTGATCGCCACCAGCAGGCCATCGACAAGCGTGGCGCTGAGCGTCATCTGTGCCGCCGGGGCCCCGCCGCCGATCGCCTCGTTCGCGGGCGGCAGTCCGATGTGGATGAAGGCATAGGTGCGCACGGTCACCCGGCCAACCGTGGCACTGGCGGTCGGCGGCGCGCCAATCAGCGAGTCGAGATCCTCGGCCAGCAGCACCGGTTGACGGAAGCGCAGACCGAGAGGAGGGTCCCGCTCAACCGTGACCAGACGATCAAAATCCCGGAACTGGTCTTTGAGCGTGAGCAGGCGCAGGTACACGCAGCCAGGCAGCGTCAGCAGGCACAACGCGACGAACAGCAGCAGGCCCAGACGGACGGACATGGGCGCAGGTTGAGCCGGTGGCGCCATCGGCAAGGTGCATCCCAGCATGACCATCCCCGCCGCGGATATCAGTGGCTTCCTGGCTTACGCCCGGCTCGAACTGGGACTGGGGGACAACACCCTTGCGGCCTACGGCACCGACCTGCGCAAGCTCGACGAGGCCTGCGTGACCCTCGGCCTAGCCACCGTGGCGGACCTCGGACCCGAAGAGATCGGCCGGGTGCTGGCGTGGCTGCGCGACGAACGCGCCAATGCCCCGTCGAGCCTGGCCCGCGCCCTGGTCACGCTGCGCATGCTGGCGCGCTGGCTGGTGCTGGAAAAAAAGCTGGAGCGCGACCGCATCGCCCTCGCGCCGCTGCCCGCACTGTGGAACGAGCTGCCCGAGGTCCTCTCGCCCGAGCAGGTCGAACTGCTGCTCGAATCCGTCGCGCCTGGTCCGCTGATGGTGCGCGACCGTTGCGCCCTCGAGTTGCTCTACGCGAGCGGGGGCCGCGCCAGCGAGGTGGCCGGCATCTGCCGCGACGACTTCAAGGAGGGTCGCCGCGTGGTCCTGCTGCGTGGCAAAGGCCGCAAGGAACGTCTGGTGCCGGTGGGCGAGAAGGCGCGGTATTGGCTCAAGCGCTACCTTGATGCACTGCGTCCAGTTCTCGTGAGCGAGCGCAGCGGCGACGTTCTGTTGCTCAGTGCGCGAGGCGCGCCGCTTAGCCGCCAAGTCCTGTGGCGCATCGTCAAGGACACCGGCATCCTCGCGGGCCTGCCGCAGGGAGCCTACACCCACCTGCTGCGCCACAGTTTCGCCACGCACCTTATCGGCGGCGGTGCCGGCTTGCGCGCAGTGCAGGAACTCCTCGGGCACGCCAACCTCACGACCACCCAACGCTACACCCACGTCGATGGCAAGCGCCTGGTGGAGGTCCATCGCAAATTCCATCCGCGCGCGCGATGAAGTCCCGTCAGGTCACCACTGGATCCACGCATCCGGCCACGTGCCCACCACCGGCGGACACGGGAGCTGGCCACGGTAGCGCAACGGCGCCAGGCCAAACAGGGCCTTGAAGCGCCGGGCGAAATAGGCTGGGTCGTCCCAGCCGACCCGGGCGCCGATGGCGGCCACCGGCATATCGCTGGTGAGGAGTGCGATCGCCGCCAACTCG
>JBILDK010000481.1:0-2748 GCA_044352625.1 Planctomycetota bacterium | reverse complement strand
CGCGTCCTGCTGCGCCTGCTCGAACGGCTCGATGAAGGCCGCTGGAGCTACGGCCCGCTGCCGCTGACCGTGGTGAGTCCCCAGGCCGACGAGGCGCGCCTGTTCGTCGCCGGCGTGGCCGCACGGTTGGCGCAGGAAGCCGCCGCAGCGGCAAAGGTGAAGCCATGAGCGGTGGTTGGTGGTTGGTGGTTGGGGGTTGGGGACATCACCGCGACATGCGGCGACGTGGGCCTGTGTGGTGGCGGGCTGTCGCCACCAACCACCAACCACCAACCACCAACCACCAGGGGCAATCCGAATGACCTTTGGCTCCCCCTGGTTCCTGCTCGGTCTCATCCTGCCCCTGCTCGCGCTGCTTTGGCGCGTGCCCCGGGCCGGCGCAGCTTTCGCGCCATTCCCGCTCCTGACCAATTTACGCCCCAGCCGAGGCCCGCTGGTCTGGCGGATCCTGATCGCCGCAGGGCTCGCCTGCCTGGTGGTCGCGGCGGCGCGCCCGCAGCACGGCCGCACCATCACCGAACGCACTCAGGCCGGACGCGATCTGATGCTGGTGATCGACCTCTCGGGGAGCATGCGCATCGACGATCTGGGGGATGCCAACGGACGGGTCGATCGCCTGGCCGCCGTCTTCCGCGCCGCCGAACGTTTCGTCACTGGTCGGCCCGACGATCGCATCGGTCTGGTGTTCTTCAGCGCCAACGCCCTGGCGAGCTGTCCGCTGACCTACGACCACGCCACCGTGCGGCAGTTTTTAGAACGCACCGAACGCCAGCAGCGCACGCAGTGGGCCAATGACCAGCAGGGGCTGTTGGGCGATGCCACCAACATCGGCCTCGGCGTGGGCACGGCGCTGAAATACCTGCGTAGTCCGAATCAACTCGGCAAAGCCGTGATCCTCATCACTGACGGCGTGGACACGCGCAGCCTACCGGGCTGGGTCGATCCGCTCGTGGCGGCGCGCCACGCCCAGGCCCTCGGCGCGCGGGTCCACGCAGTGGGCGTGGGCAACGCCCAGGGTGGCATGACCCAGACCTACGGGGGCCGGATGACCGTGGTGCCACTGCCACGCGAAGCCCTGCCGGATCCGGCGCGGCTGCGCGCCATCGCCACCGCCGGCGGGGGCGAGTATTTCAGCGCCGGGGATGAAGCCGGACTCAAGACGGTGTTCGAGCGCATCGACGCCCTTGAACCCACGCCGCGCACCGTGGCCACGCGCCTCGACCGCAGCGACCGCTTCCGCTGGCCGCTGGCCCTGGGCACGGCGCTGCTCGCGCTGGCCCTGGCGCTGCGTCCACGTTTGCTGGGAGCGACGCCATGAGTTGGGCGCACCCGTGGCTGTTGGCACTGCTCGTCGCGGTGCCCGCGTTGTGGGCATGGTCCTGGTGGTGGGGTCGTCATCGCGCGCGCGCCACCGCTGGCGCCGGGGCGCTCGTCCGCCACGGTCACCGCCGCGCCGCGCTGGCGGCCGTCGCCACCTGGGCCGGACTGGCGCTGGTGGTGGTGGCCCTGGCGGGGCCGCGCTGGGGCGCGAGCGAGATCACGCGCACCGCCCGCGGCACCGATGTGCTGCTGCTGCTTGATTGCAGCCGTTCGATGCTCGCCGCCGACCTGCACCCGAACCGGTTGGAGGCCGCCCGGCGCAAGGCCCTCGACCTGCTGCACGCCGCGCCCGAGACGCGCCTGGCGCTGATGCCCTTCGCCGCAGTGCCGGCCCTGCGCTGCCCGCTCACTGGCGACCACGTGGCGATCAGCGAGATGCTGGTGGACTGTTCTCCGGACCTCTTCCCGGTCGAAGCCGGCTATCAGGGCACCGCCATCGGCCGCGCCGTGCACGAGGGCCTCGGGGTTCTCGGCCGCCAGGTCGAGCGCAGCCAGGCGATCCTGGTGATGAGCGATGGCGCTGATCCCGAGGCCGCCGCGGTCGAAGCCGCAGCCCAGGCGGCGAAGGCGGCGGGGGTGCCGGTTCACGGCCTGTTCCTGGGCGATACCGAGCGTACTGCGACGGTCAGCATTGAAGGCCGCGAGCAGGTGGTGACCGCCGACAAGGCCACGCTTGATAAGCTCGCCACCGCTACCGGCGGGATCAGCGTCAACGCAACGACCGACCAGGCGGATGTGACCGCCTTGGCGGCGGCTATCGCTGCTCGGGCCAACGACCGCCCGTGGGAAGAACGCATGCGCGTGGTGGCGAGTGAGCGGTATCAGTGGTTTCTGATTCCTGGCTTATTGTCGCTGGCCTTTGGAGTGTTGATGCCGACGCGTCGCAACGCCGGACGTGAAACGCGGAATGCGAAACGGATTGGGCTCGCGCTGCTGGCCTGCACCATGCTGCATGGAGCTGATGCGTGGGAGGCGACCACTGCGGCGGGGGCGTTGCCGGCTGCGGAAGCCAAGCGCGCGTTGGAGGAGGTCCTGGCTGAGCATCCCGGCTTTCTGCCGGCGCGGTTCAATCTCGGCTGCGCGCTGCTCGGGACCGATCCCGCGGCGGCGGCCGAGCATTTCGCCGCCGCCAGCGCCAGCCCGGATGCGGACCTGGCGGGACAGGCGCTGCACAATCTGGCGCTGGCGCGTTTCCACAGCGGACGCCTGGATGAAGCCCTGGCAACGGCGCAGCAGGCGGCGGGACGTCGGCCTGAGTCCGCCGCGTTGCGCGACGAGATCCGCCGCGTGGTGCTGGTACGCCGCGACGAGGCCCGCCGCCACGCCGAGGAGGAGGCGAAGAAGCCGCACCTCGATCCTGCGCCGCTG
>JBILDK010000071.1:0-9418 GCA_044352625.1 Planctomycetota bacterium | reverse complement strand
GATGGCGATGGTGCTGGAGGGCATCACCGCGCACCGCGCGACGTACCATCGCCACTACCACCGGCCTGCGGCGGGCGATGCCCAGGCAACGAGCAAACGCACGTAAATTACCGTGTTGCGGTGAATTCCGTCGTGATACGATGCGGACATGCCGACGCTGGCCGAAGAACTGATCGAGGTGCGCGCCGCCTACCGGCGCGTGTGTGGGCAACTGGCCGAGCGCGACCAGGAGGCCCACGATCTGCGTCAGCAGGGTCAGCCTCGTGGACAGGCTCATACTTAACCGCTACAGGTCCCCGCAACCCTGACCTTTGATCGTGCATTGGGGGCCGCTGGCGGCGTTACCTTGAAACCCAACACGAACGAAGGTGATGAGTAAGCGTTCATCCGCCAGAACGACCACGTACGTCATTGTCGCCGCAAGGGGGGCCTGGATTCGGAATCGGAGTGTGGTTTTGGCAGGATAGGTGGTGACTGCGACCGTGGACCGTCGCGGAGGCGGCGCCTAATCGTGGACAGCCACTGTTCACGATTCCCACCACGATTCCTCAATGCTCTCAACCAGATAACGGCCTGCTTCGAACCATCACTGGGTCGTTCTGACCGTCATGCGGGGTCATGGGCGAGAGGGCTATTGCTGCGTCTCGGATCAAGGACCCTAGGGGATCAGTTGGTGGGAGTATCCACGGGGAACAATGTAGCCAAGTGCCGCTGGACATATCTCACGCGAATCGCCTGCGATCCCTTGCCCAAGGCACCCCTGTACAATTTATCGAGCTCGGCACAGGCCTCCGGTGTAACCGCTTCATTGTCACTGCTAGCAACCAGAGCCACCGCCCGGCGGACAATCTCACCAACCGGCTGAAGGTCCATTTCGGCATAGGCATCCGCGGCTTGCGTCAGGGTGGGGAAGAGCGGCGTCAAAGCGTGATCTCGTTCAAACCTCACCAATGAACCAAATCCATATTGCACAATGACCGGCTCCATCGTGCCGATGACCCAGATCGCAGAGGCGCTGGGCGAAAGAACGGCTGGTGCGGACCGAGGCCCCTGCCGCGAGTTGAGGACCCTCCGTGTGCATTCGCGTTCGACCAGAGCGAGCAGTTCAGCTGGAGGCACTTTCGGGAGGCTGGCGAGGTTCAACTCGGGGATATCCGGCAGTGCCCGCAACTGGGGTGCCGGTGACTCCTTGCGGGGCCAATACACGATAACCAAGACGAGCGCCAACAGCGCCAACGCCAGCAGGCAACGCCTGAATGCCACCAGCGTCATTGACGATTCCACATATTATCAAGCGTTGAGAAGCGGTGTTGCAGGCCAAGCTGGGTCTCACTGTACAGACTGGCATAATCACCGACACCTGAGGCGGTAATACCGTTGACATGACCATCGACCATCAGGATGTTAGCGGTTCGACCTCGGTGACGGGGGTACAATGTTGCCGTGGCATTGTAAGCGCCCAATGGAGCATCATTAGCCATAAGAGCATGGCCTGCCTCTACAATATGACGACCACCAGCCCACGATCGCGTATCACCTGACAGGATGGTTTGGCTTGCATTGTTAAATTCGGACAGCCTTGCCGGCCGATTGTATTCCGCACGATTGTTAAATGAGGCGTGTCCGGTTCCGCCAAGCCCATGTGAATTGTAACCATGACTGACGGTGTAGATGTCCCAAAAAATGCGTGCAGCCCCCCAGCCGATGACCGAGGCGTTCGTGGTGGGCCCACTCTTGTCTTCGGTGCAGAAGAACAGGTTGCCCCATTCGCTTGCCCCTGAGGCGTTGTAATTAGCTATTCCCGACTCCCCGGTGTTCGTTCCGGTGATCGCCTTATACCACACACTCCAGTCGTTGCCCACGGCACCCCAAGGGAAGGATCCTCGGTTATCAATGGAGTAGTTTAAAAAACAGAGCCCGACCTGTCGCAGACGATTCTGGCATGACAGAGATTTAGCCTGATTTCGCACCAGGGAAACGCTCGGCAGAAGTAACGTTGCCAAAAGGGCGATGATGCTGATCACCACCAATAGTTCGATGAGCGTAAAGGCACGACTTTTCATGATACCGTTACTCCTTGACTTGGCCGAGGCGCTCGCCGGAGTGGCAAGGCCAGGTGTGCGTGGGGGATGATTCAGCGCCAGCGCCGACCCAACCAATGCCCGGTCCAGAACGGTCCGGACCAGATGAACTGCCCCCTGTTGCAAACAGATTCCCTACCAGACGCAGTTGTAGTAGACCAGCAGTAGGTCGTGTTGGGTGGCTGGTCATAACATTTCTTATGTAAACCATATAGTTCACCAGAGAAACATATGATCTTGTCGGATGTGAGCAAGCGTAAAAAATTCGACACTACCAACCTTCGTCACAACCTATGGATAGGAAATAATAATGTGCAAGTAATGTAATTATTGCAGTTTACGACATGGCCATTGCGCCTGACCAGATCTCCCGCCGGCGGTTCTTCGCCGTTTCGAATTGGGCCTATGTTGACCTATATCGGATCATGCTTGGGTACATGCATGACCGACCTCTCCATATGACTCTTCGCTGTTTCAGGGGTGGTCGGGGCATAGGCATGCCGCGACGCAGGAAGTAGCACATATTGATAAGGATGAGTGGATTTCGGTATCCGCGAGCCCGAGCAAGCACAGCCTGGACCAAGCTGTTTGCACTCACATTGATGGCCGTCTATATCGGGTTCCGATCCAATTGGTCAATCGTTGCCAGGACACGTTGTTGATACAGGCGATTTTCATCATGGGCAGTAACCGGGATTGTGTGGCGGCATTAACCCACGTCTTAAGGAATCCCTTGGCAGCTTTTTTGGTTAGCTGCTGGTAGAAATCATCCCACAAGGTTTTCACATGATATGCCTTAGCTGTCTTTTTTCGCGACTAAATGAACTCACCCAGTTGAGCACGTGCCTTGTCAGCAAGGCGGTCGTGGCGCTTCATCCTTAGGTACGTCGTCCCCTTCAATTCATTTTTTTCTCGGACCTCTGTCCGTGATTCCTTGAAACCGTCCGCTCAGCACCGCTCTGCACTGGCGGAGCACCCGTCCGGTTGATTCCGGGTGGTCAGCGGGTCGCGCGCCAAGCTAGGAACTCGGGCCACAACCGGGCCTCCTCGCCGCTGAGCAAGCGCGCTGCGGGTCGCACCGCATCGCCATAACGTGGGGTCCCGGTGCTCTGGCGGCCTGGGCTCATGACCCACTGGCCATCGGCACGAAAGCCGGCGATGAATTCGGTTTCGTCAGCGAACACGCAATAGACGGTGGCTGGTCCAAGGGCGCACACCGCGCGCAGGGCAGTCTCGCCCGGGAGCCAGTCGGCAGGCGTCGACGTGGCGAAAAACACCTCCACCGACTGGTCGTAGTCATGTACCGCCAGATCGATCGGGCCGGCGGGTGGCGGGAACAGTGCCAGGACCTGGGGCCAGAGCGCAGCAGGATCGAAGGTAGGCATGGGATTCAGTCCCTCCAGCGGCGGGTCAGGTCGGTGTAGGCGTCGATGCGGCGGTCGCGGAAAAATGGCCACCATTGGCGGACGTTGGCGGTACGGGCCGGATCGATGACCGCCAGCAGCGTGTCCTCGCCGTCGCTGCCGGCCTGGGCCAGGATCTCGCCCTGGGGACCGGTGATGAAGCTTGAACCCCAGAAGTCGATGCCCGGTCCGCCGTCGGGGGCCGGCTCGTTGCCGCAGCGGTTAGGCACCAGCACCGGCAGGCCGTTGGCCACGGCGTGGGCGCGCTGGATGGTGATCCAGGCGTCGCGCTGGCGGGCCTTCTCGTCGGCGGGATCCGTGGGATTCCAGCCGATGGCGGTGGGATAGATGAGCAACTCGGCTCCGGCCATGGCCATGAGTCGCGCCGCCTCGGGATACCACTGATCCCAGCAGACCAGCACGCCGAGTTTTCCAACCGAGGTGGCGATGGGGGTGAAGCCGAGGTCGCCCGGGGTGAAATAGAATTTTTCGGTGAATCCAGGATCATCAGGGATGTGCATCTTGCGATACATCCCGGCGATGCTGCCATCGCTATCAAACACCACCGCAGTGTTGTGGTGCAAACCAGGGGCGCGGCGTTCGAACAGGCTGGTCACCAGCACCACGCCCAGGGTCTTGGCTAACGCCGAAAACGCTGCGGTGGAGGGGCCGGGGATGGGCTCGGCCAGGGCGAAGTTGGCCACGTCCTCGTGCTGACAGAAATACGGCCCGGTGTGCAATTCCTGCAGCACGATCAAGCGCGCCCCGCGGTCGGCAGCGTCGGTCACGCGGTCGAAGCTGGACTGGATCATGCTGGCGCGGTCACCGGTCCAGCGCTGCTGGACGACAGCGACGGTGAGGGGGGCGTTCATGGATAGACCTCGGCGGGGACCTGCATGGTCATGCAATGGAGCGAACCGTGCTGCTCGATCAATACACGGCAGTCGATGCCGGTGATGGTGAGTCCGGGATAGGCGCATGCGACAGCGGCGAGGGCCGCCTGATCGCGCGTCGGATCGGCGTAGGTCGGAACCAGCACCGCGCCATTAATGATGAGGTAGTTGGCGTAGGTCGCAGGCAGACGGTGGCCGTCAGCGGCATAGGCCGGCTGCGCCCAGGGCAGTGGCACCAGTCGATAGGGCTGACCGGCGGCGGTGCGCAGGGCGCACAACTCGGCCTCCATCGCGGTCAGCGCCGGGTAATGCTCGTCGTCGGGATCATCGCAGCGCACATAGACGATGGTGTTGTGTGGAGCAAATCGGGCCAGGGTATCTATGTGGGCGTCGGTGTCGTCGCCCGCGAGGTGACCATGATCGAGCCACAGCACCCGCGTAGCGCCGAGGTGGGTTGCTAGCGCGGCTTCTACTCCGGCCCGGTCGAGGTGCGGATTGCGGTTGGGCGAAAGCAGGCACGAGGCGGTGGTGAGGATGGCACCGGCGCCATCGGACTCGATCGAGCCACCTTCAAGCCACAGCCCGGGGACCACGCGCTCGGCACGGCCGAGATGGCCCGCGGCCTGCAGCCGGGCAGTGGCCTGGTTGTCGGCGCTGGCGGGAAATTTGAGGCCCCAGCCATTGAAGCCGAAATCGAGCAGGCGCGGGCGGCCCTGGTCGAGCACGGTGATCGGCCCGAAGTCACGCACCCAGGTATCGTCGAGTTCGAGCTCGGCTACGCTCGCGCCAGGGCACGCAACCCGCGCCGCCACGGCGTCGGCGGATCGCGCCAGCAGCACTACCCGGCAACGCGGCAGGATGGCGGCAATGATCGCCGCAACCGCGCTGCGGGCCTCCTCCAGATACGGCTCCCAATCGCTATCGGTGGGCGGAAAAGCGAGCAGCACGGCGCCCTGGGGCTCCCACTCGGCGGGCATGCGGCGCGGATTGCCGGTTGTGGTCATGGGGCGGCACACTATGGAATGCAGCGCTGGCGCAAACCACCAGACCCCGGGCTGTTAAGCACGCGTAATCAGGCCTTCATACGGCCTTCACCGAGGACCATCCGACCCATGAAACCCGAAGCCCTCGAACGCTGGCAGGTCGCCCAATCCGCTGAGTTGTATGGCATCCGTGACTGGGGCGCCGGATTTTTCGACGTCAATGCCGCCGGCGAGGTGGTGGTGAAGCTGCAGTCTGCCAATGGCGGTACACTCGATGTCAGCCTGATGGAAGTGATGGCCGGGCTCAAGGAGCGCGGGATCGGGATGCCGGTGCTGCTGCGCTTCCGCGACATCCTCGACCGCTCGATCGCCGACATCAATGAGAGCTTCGCCGAGGCGGTCGCTGCCAACAACTACAAGGGCGCCTACCGCGGGGTCTATCCGATCAAGGTCAACCAGCAGCAGGCGGTGGTCGAGGAGGTCGCCACCTTCGGGCGGCGCTACCACCATGGCCTTGAAGCCGGCAGCAAGCCCGAGCTGCTCATCGCCCTTGCCCACATGCAGGACCCTGAGGCCTACATCGTGTGCAACGGCTACAAGGACACGGAGTTCATCGACCTTGCCCTGTCCAGCCTGAAGATGGGCGTACAGACGCTGATCGTGCTCGAAATGCCCAGCGAGCTCGACCTGGTGCTGGAGCGCGCCAGGACCCTGGGTGTGCGCCCTCGCCTGGGCGTGCGCCTCAAGCTCTCGGCCAAGGTCGGCGGCAAGTGGAGCGAGTCCTCGGGCGACCGCAGCGTGTTCGGCCTGACCATGTCCGACACCATCCGCATCGTCGATACGCTGCGCGCCGCGGAGATGCTCGACTGCCTGCAGATGGTCCACTACCACATGGGCAGCCAGATTCCCAACATCGGCTCGATCCGCGGCGCGGTGCATGAGGCCGCCCGGGTGTATGCCGACCTCGCCCGCGAGGGTGCGGCCATGGGCATCCTCGACATCGGCGGCGGCCTCGCGGTGGACTACGATGGCTCCCACACCAACTACGCTTCCAGCCGCAACTACGATGTGAAAGAATACTGCACGGACGTGGTCGAGACGGTGATGGCGGTGTGCGACAAAGCCGGTCTCGCCCACCCCACGATCATCAGCGAATCGGGCCGCGCCCTGGTGGCGTACTCGTCGGTGCTGGTGTTCAACGTGCTTGATGTATTGCGTCTCGACCAGGTTGATGCGAGCGGTGCCTGCGAGGTGCCGGAATCCGCCCCCGAGCTGATCCGCAATCTGGCCGAGATCTGCCGCACGGTCAGTCCGCGCAATCTCCAGGAATGCTTCAACGACGCAGTCTATCACCGGGACGAGATCCGTACCGCGTTCCTGCAAGGGGGCCTGACCCTGCGCGACCGGGCCCAGGGCGAACAGCTCTTCTGGCACACCCTCGGACGCATCAACCGCGAAACGCGCAACCTCAAATACGTCCCAGAGGAATTGAAATCCCTCACCGAGTCGCTGTGCGACACCTATTACGGCAATTTCTCACTGTTCCAATCGCTGCCTGACTCCTGGGCCATCGGCCAGCTCTTCCCCATCATGCCGCTGCATCGCCTGTCGGAGTGCCCCAGCCGCGAGGCCATGCTCTCCGACATCACCTGTGACTGCGACGGCAAGGTGGATTCCTTCATCGACCTGCACGAGACCAAGCGCACGCTGCCGCTGCACGAGCTGGTTCCCAACGAGGACTACCTGCTGGGCACGTTCCTCGTGGGTGCTTACCAAGAGACGCTGGGCGACCTGCACAACCTGTTCGGCGATACCAACATCGTCAGCGTGCGCGTCGACGCCGACGGGCGCATCGACTACACCAACATCATCCCCGGCGATTCGGTGGCCGACGTGCTGCAATACGTCGAATACGATCCCAAGGATCTGGTGAACCTGTTCCGCGATCGTGCCGAGCGCGCGGTGCGCGACGGCCGCCTGACCCCCGCTGAACGCCGCCAGATCGTCGATGCCTTCGCCTCGGGCATCCACGGCTACACCTACTTCGAAGAATAATCCGGGAGAAAAGCCATGTCGCGAGTCCTCATCATCGGTGCCGGCGGCGTCGGCACGGTCGTCACCCACAAATGCGCCCAGGTCCCCGAGGTGTTCAGCGAGATCATGCTCGCCAGCCGCACCAAGGAGAAGTGCGATCGCATCGCCGCCGAGGTCAAGAAGGTCCAGAAAATGGGCCGTGGGCGCAGCATCCAGACTGCGGCGCTGGATGCCGACAATCCCAAGAACACGATCAAGCTGATCAAGCAGTTCAAACCCGAGCTGGTGATCAATGTCGCGCTGCCCTATCAGGATCTGGCGATCATGGACGCCTGTCTGGCCACCGGCACGCACTACCTCGATACCGCCAACTACGAGCCGATCGACAAGGCCAAGTTCGAGTACAAGTGGCAGTGGGCCTATCGTGCGCGCTTCAAGAAGGCGGGCCTGACCGCGATCCTCGGCTGCGGCTTCGATCCGGGCCAGAGCAACATCTACTGCGCCTGGGCCCAGAAGCACCACTTCGACGAGATCCACACGGTCGACATCCTGGACTGCAACGCTGGCAGCCACGGCAAGGCCTTCGCCACCAACTTCAATCCCGAGATCAACATCCGCGAGATCACCCAGCGCGGCAAGTACTGGCAGGACGGACAGTGGATCGAGACCGATCCGCTGTCGGTGCACACGCCCTTCGACTTCGCCGAGTGCGGCGTCAAGGACATGTACCTGCTCTACCACGAGGAACTCGAATCCCTGGTCAAGCACATCAAGGGCCTCAAGCGCATCCGCTTCTGGATGACCTTCGGCAAGCCCTACCTGACCCACCTCGACGTGCTGCAGAATGTGGGCATGACCTCGATCAAGCCGATCATGTACGAGGGCCGCGAGATCGTCCCGCTGCAGTTTCTCAAAGCGGTCCTGCCCAAGCCTGAGAGCCTCGGCGCCGGCTACACCGGCAAGACCAACATCGGCTGCTGGATCGAGGGCGTGAAGGACGGCAAGGCCAAGCGCTACTACATCTACAACGTCTGCGATCACGCTGAGTGCTACAAGGAGACGCGCAGCCAGGCGATCAGCTACACCACCGGCGTGCCGGCGATGCTTGGCGCCAAGCTGCTGCTCGAAGGGCACTGGCAGAAGCCCGGCGTGTGGAACGTCGAGGAACTGGATCCCGATCCCTTCATGGCCGAGATCGGTCTGCGCGGGTTGCCGTTTGTCGAGACGGCACCGAAGCAGGGATTGCCGATCTGACCTCATCTGTCCGGTCGTCCGGTCGTCCGGTCGTCCGGTCGTCACGCCCGGATACCTTATGAGCCTTGTTCCTACGCCGACGCCGATCCACGACCTTGACTGGAGCATGGTGCCGTCGGCCTGCTTCGTGGTCGATACCCGGTTGTTGGAGCGCAATGCGGCGCTGCTTGGCTTGGTGCGGCGCGAGGCCGGGTGCAAGGTGCTGCTCGCGCTCAAGGGCTTCGCCCTGTGGAAAGCCTTCGCGCCGTTCCAGGCGGCGCTTGACGGCTGCTGCGCCTCGGGCCCGATCGAGGCAATGCTCGCCCGCGACAGGTTCGGCAAAGAGGTCCACACCTACGCGCCGGCGTTCAGCGAGACCGACTTGGCCGAGGTCCTGCCGCTCACCGACCACCTCGTGTTCAATTCGCCGGGTCAGCTCGCCCGGCACCTGCCAGCGGTGCGTGCCTGCGGCCGCCATATCGCCGTCGGGCTGCGCGTGAATCCGGAGTACGCCGAAGTCGAGGTCGAACTGTACAACCCCTGCGCCCGCGGTTCGCGCCTGGGTTCAACCCGCGCCGTCATCGGTGACGCTCTGCCCGAGGGCCTCGAGGGCCTGCACTTCCACGCCCTGTGCGAGCAGGGGGCCGATGTGTTCGTGCGCGTCCTCGCCGCGTTCGAGCAGCGTTTTGGTGACTGGCTGCCTCGGGTGAAATGGCTCAATTGCGGCGGTGGCCACTGGATCACCAAGCCTGACTACGACCGCGACCTGCTGGTGCGGACCATCCGCGATC
>JBILDK010000480.1:0-2750 GCA_044352625.1 Planctomycetota bacterium | reverse complement strand
GCTCCTGGAGGAAGTTGCAGAAAAGCGACTGCCCACCACGGCAAGCTGAGCTGACCGGGCGGCCCCTGGGGGTTTCCGGCACGACGCAGCGCCAACGACAGGCACTCGGGGTGTCTGGATTTCCGGGGCCCGACAGGGGTCGACAGAATGATAAAGCTCATCCGGCTACGCTTCATCAATGAGGACGGTGTCCATTCCGCCGAGTCGTCCACATCATGCGACCTCTGACGCATGGGGTGCTCATGAAGGTAGCACACGCCGATGGCGCGGGTCTGAATACCGGGCACCTCCATGAACCGGGCCACGGGGTCGGCGTAACGGTCCGAGATCGCTGTCCGCTTGACGAGCCGACCCAACCGCAAGGCGTTGGCCAGGGTGGTTGACATCACCGGGTGACATTGATCCTCGCCCGTGACCGTAATGACCCTGATACGTGGTTGCATCTTGTTGCACCCTCGAGGCCAACTAAGTGCAGGTGTGGGCATTTCGCCTGCCTAGCGTATGAAGCCCGGACATCACCAATGACCATGACCGCCGCCCTGACCCCCGCAGAACATGCCAAGCGCGACGACCTAACCCGGCGGAAGCCATATATCGCCAAGAAGCTCCGGAACATCGCGGCCATGGAAGAACGCGGAGAGATCAGCCCGATCATCCGGTTGGAGAAGAGCTATCTCTGCAATTTTCAGTGCACGCACTGCTCGGCTGAATTCTACATGGATCGGCACTTGGAGAAGGTGCTGCATGTCGTTGACGAGCGTACCAAGATGACCCTGGAGGATGTGGCTCGCCTGTCCCGCGAGGCCGACGCCCTGGGACTTGCGCGGTTCGTCATCACTGGCGGTGAACCCCTGGTGATGAAGGACTTCGATGAGGTGGTGGCGGCGCTCGATCCGGAGCGCCACTACATCATCACCGATACCAACGGGTGGTTCCTGGACCGCGCCCGCGCCCTCCATCTCAAAGCGATCGGGGTTGAGAAGGTGCAATTGTCCCTGGACAGCTTCGAGGAACAAGCGCACGACGCATTCAGGAACAAGCCGGGGTCCCATAAGCGCGTCATGCTCGCCATCGATGCGGCGCTTGAGGCTGGTCTCAACCTCCTGCTGTCGACCGTGCTCGTCAAAGGCCGGGCCCGGACCGAGGAGTTCCGCTCCCTCTGTTCGTTCGCGGCGCAACGCGGGGTAGGGCTGTATGTGTCCTACGCTAAACCAACGGGCTCTTGTACCAAGCATCCCGAATTCGTCATCACCAAGGAGGATGCAGACGCGGTCCGTGAACTCGAAAAGGAGTTCCCGGTCTTCACCCACATGACGCCATCATATGGCTCGTTCAAGGGTTGCATCGCCAACAAGGGGATCATTACCGTTACCTCGACGCTGGAGGTCACGCCCTGTCCGTACATCGACTTTTCGCTGGGCAATCTCAGGGAGACCCCGCTCATCGACGTTCTGCGGCGCGGCATGCGCAATCCCTGGCTGGGGCCGTATCGGCCGGACTGCTTGATCGGCGAGGACCCAGCGTTCATCAGGATCCACACCGAGCGCACGCAGGACGCCACATTCCTCCCCCTGCCGTACGGGCAGGGATTCTCGGATGACGATACCCTCATCCCGCCGGACCTGGCCCCGCCTGATGTGGCTGCGGGGCGGACCAGCTTTTTCGACGAGGCGGGCCGGTGTCTGTCGGCGGGCATTGGGGCACCAGCGCATGCCGTTTCCCGCCAGTATTTTCAGATTAAACAGCCGCTGATCGATTATCAGGCCATTCACCGCCGGACCACGGCATGCCTGGGGGCAGGCTCGATTCCTGGCGCGGAGGAGTTTCGTGATCGGATTGACGACGTGTTGCGCGGCCTCGCAGAGAATCCCGAGGTCAAGGATGTCCTGCGCGGGGTCTATGTGCCGTTCATGCTGCCGCAGGGGGACTGTGCGGACATAGGACAAGAACTTGAATCGCGCTTCATCCCTGCGGTCGAACGCGCTTTCAGTTCAGCCTGCCCAGATGCCCGTTTTTCGAATCATGTTCCCATGGGTCTGGCCGGAACCTTTGCCCCACACCCCGGCTCCAGGCATGATCGTCTGCTTGCGGCCATGGGTCGTGGTCCGGTGGTGGGGTGCTACTTCCCCGCCCTCACGGAATATTCTCCCCAGGCGGCTCGGGAGCGGGTTGCGAGTCTTCCGGACCGGTTCCTTCTCGCTGGCGGCTTCGACACCTGTGCCGCGCTCATCGCCACGCCCAACCTGCTCTGCAACAAGGAACGCTACGCCCCGCTGCTGTGGATGTCCGGCCTCACAGAGAAGAAAGCCGGCAGCGGCCATCATTTCGAGGCGTACGGGCGGAACCTGACGTTCAACAAACGGATGCATTTCGACCAGGCGGCAGAGTATTGGTGCAATGGCCTTGTCGTGCTGGGTTGAATCAGGTCCCCCGGATGCCTGGGATCCATTCCCGTCGCCGAACATGGCCAGCGATGCCGCTCAGAGCATCCGCGGCGACCCGGGACTTCAGCGGTTTCGCGCCGTGTGGTATGCGATGCTGAGGAAGAAGGGGCGAGCATGAGACGAGTACCGTCAACCCTCAAGAGGTTGATTCGCAATGTCATTCACTTTGCTGGATACGATGTCTGCCGCATCCCGCCGATTCCTCGTGAGCTGACACGCCGCCATCGCATCATGGCCTCCCAGGGTATTGATCTTGTCATTGACGTAGGCGCTAACCAAGGCCAGTTCGGCCGGATGTTGCGAAAA
>JBILDK010000479.1:0-2753 GCA_044352625.1 Planctomycetota bacterium | reverse complement strand
GCGCTGGGCTGCCCGCATCGCCGTTCCGAACCGACACTTGACCTGGCGTCGGGACCAAAACCAATGACGTCGGTTCGACCCCCCATCCCACACAGGGAATGATTGCCAAGAAGCCACGATACTGCCTTTCCGCTCTGCTCGTCCTCCCGTTCGCTACCCCCATATGCACGGCGGGGCGGCGGAGTGGGTGCAGGATGGACTGGGCCGATGCCGCCGCAGCGGTGGTGTTTGCCTCCTACGGGGGCAGACCGGTGCAGAGGCGCTGTTCGATGTGCTCGATGGCACGGTCGGACCAGCTGGCCGGCAGCCGTTCACCATCGAGCGTCGCCGCGATGATTCCCCGGGAGCAACGGCCACCAAACCGGTCGCCAACGGTGCCACCTACCCGCTGGACTATCTCCATGGCGACTTCTTCAAGGACAAGGTGTAAGCCCGAAAACCGCAGTTGATGGTTGATGGTTGATGGTTCCGACACCGTGAGTTGCAACGATTCTGGCGCTCACCCACCGGGTGAACATCACCGACGTCGCAAAGCCTTGGATCGAAACCATCAACCATGAACCATCAACCGCGACGTTGAGGTTGACGATAATTGTGACAGGCCAGCGCCACCCGACCTCTAATCTGAGCGAGACAGGGCTCTATGGCCCAGGCATTCATCGGTCTGAGGCGTCATTTCGATCCCGAACCCAGGGCAATCAACATGCGTGATGTCCACTCATGACTGCCGTGGCTGAGGCAGCGATTCTTGAACATGATGATCTCGCCATCTTGGCCGTGTATGCCGAGATCCGCGATCCGTCGGTGCTTGAAGACCTGATTGCACGCCACCAGGCCCTGGTTCAGGCCACCTGCTGGCAGATTCTTGGCAACCGTGGGCTGGCGGACGATGCGGTCCAAGAAACCTTCGTGCTCTTTCTGCGTCATGCCGCTGCGATTCGCAGCAGCGTGCCCGGCTGGCTGCATCGCACTGCAACCACGACCGCACGGCAGATCCATCGACGGGAAGCCGCCCTCCGGAAGCGCGAGGCTGTTGTCCAGCCCATCGATCTGCCCTGTCACCCGGGCGACGATGTGTCGGTTGAGGTTCACGAGTTGCTGGGTGGTCTCGCCCCGGATGACCGCGATCTGATCATCCGCCATTATCTCATGGGGCAGAGTCAGCAGTCCCTGGCCGAGTCGCTGGGTGTATCCCAGTCCGCGATATCGCGACGGCTCGAAGGCTCGCTTGAGTGGCTGCGCGAACGCCTGCCAGGGGATGCGCGCACCCGTCGCATGGCGTGCCTGCCGCTGGTGTTCGGTTTCCGCTGCGAGCCAATGCTACCCGCTGAGGTCCAAACTCACCACCAAGCCCATCTGGCCCCCGCGAAGACCTCCGTCTGGCTCACCTTTGCTGCTGTCGTAAGCGTGGGGGCGGGGGCCTGGTGGTGGATGGGGACGCGCCCATCACAGGGACCCATCACCGCCCAAGCGGGGGTGGTGGCCATGTCCCCCACATCGCCGACGTTGCCCATTTTGCCGCCGCCGGTCCTGGCCGCTAGTCAACCGTCGATCGCCACCTTGCTGCGCTGGGAGCGTGTCGACATCCAAGTTGAAGGCGGACAGGCGACCATCGTCCAAGTCCAGACGGTTCCACCGGCGCTCTATTTAGAGGCAGATTGGGAATTGCCACTGCGGGAAGCGCAGGATTCCCTGATTAAAGCCGTTCTGGTCAGCGATCTGCCCCAGGTTCCGTTGTCTTTTGATCTGAATCTGTTCTATCAAACTGCGGGGGCGCTCAGTTTTTGTGATCCAGTGCAGCGGGATCCCGCACTGATGCCCAAGGACGTTTGGACGGTGGCCCGGGAACCATTTGTCTCAAACCCCGCCGCTGGGCCTTTTCCAGGCAGTTGGCATGCCCTGCATGCTGAAGTGACGTTTCAAACCGATGCCAGCGGCCACCCCGTCACCGAGATCCGCCGCTGGTGCGATGGTGTTGAATATGGCAGTACGCGCCATCCCGGTCATCCGACTCAGCTGATTCTGGTCGAGCTGGATCGGGGTACGGGGCAGATCAGGGATCTGAGCGCCTCGCGGCTGACGCCACCCCTGCCCTTCTGATGGCATACACCTCGTCTGCTTCCTTTTCTCTGCCATACCCTGTCGTTCACATGGCGCTCTTGATCCGGGCTAGGCATGAACTCAACCCTAGCGTCGCGGTTGATGGAACATTGTGAGTGGTTCATGGTTTCGAGCCACGGTTGTACAGCGCCGGTGGCGTTCACCCGTTGGGTACGCAGATACAACGCTGCAATGCACGGTGTCGGAGCCATCAACCATCGACGGCAAATTTCGGGTTCAATGGAACTGATGCGGTAAAACGTGGTGGTTGGTGGTAGGGCGGCAATGCCCTCCGCCCTGTCCACCGAGCACCTCCTAGGTGCAGCTCTCTGGCGCTGCACGAGGCTGTTCCCCACCCACTACCTACCATCCACCCCTGGCGCTTGCGGCACCACGGCTGCTGCTCGACGAGCCCGATTGCGGTCTGGACCCCGACGGCGTGGTGGTTGAGCTTTTCTGGCAGCGTGCCGCGGACGGTCACACGGATCTGGTGGTGATCCACAACGCCGAACTCGCCATGGGCTTGGGTGGCACCCGTGTCCTCCTTGCCGAACTGCCTGGTCGGTCCGAAGGGAGGGACGGCCAGCAGCCGGGCCGTCTCTATCCCATCCAGAACCGAGGGCCCAGGACACTGCATCGGGCGGGGATTGTCA
>JBILDK010000478.1:0-2755 GCA_044352625.1 Planctomycetota bacterium | reverse complement strand
AAAGTTCTGACCTTGCTGGAGACCAGCCTGGAACCCTGGGTGCGTCTGTTCGCCGCCAAAGCCGTGGCCATTGCCGGCGATCCGGCGGCGGCACCTCGGCTGCGCCGAGTCCTTGCGACCTCGGCCACCGAGGCTTCATTTGGTTGGGCTCCCTTCGTGGTGGGCGGCTTGGTGGCGGATGAGTACCAGGCTCCGGCTCCGCGCTGGCGCGAGGGGGTGGTACGGGCCCTCGGGCGCTGCGGAGACGGCCAGGACGTGCCCCTGCTGACGCAGGTGCTCGATGACGAGGGCAATGCGCCGGAGGTACGCAATGCCGCCGCCTTTGCGCTGGTGGATCTGGCCGCCCGCGCCCCCGAGGTTCTGCCGGCCTTACGTCAGGCCGAGGCGACCCACCCGCTACTGACGGTGCGCAGCATCGCCCGCGAAGGCCTGTGGCGGGCCGGTGCCGCCCTGGCGGATTTGCCGGACCCACCGAGTCCACCCCCGGCTACCGGCGGTCCGGCAGTCCCGGGGCTGCCGCCAGCCCTGGTATTCATCAAAGGACCGAAGGAAATGCCGGACGGCCAGGATGGCTTCCAGGGTGACGCCTACCGCCAGAACTACCTGGTCAGTGATACCGGGCCGGAATACCGCCTCGGCAATAACATTTACGTGCTGCAACCAGTGAGCCTGGAGGCAACCCCGCGCCCCCTCACCAGCTTCAAGGATGGCTGGGTGGCCTCCTGTGAGGTCTCCTTTGATGGTCAGCAGGTGCTGTTCAGCCGTCGCAGTGGCGATTCGCCCTGGTGGCAGGTGTGGGTGGTGGATGCGGAGGGAAAAAACCTGCGCCAGCTTACCCAGGGCCCCTACCACCATGTCATGCCAACCTGGCTGCCGGACGGCCGCATCGCCCTGTCGACCACGCGTCTGGGCACCCGTGACGAGTACCACGGCTACCTCTGCACCGGTCTGGCCACCATGCATCCGGACGGCAGCGGGTTACAGGTCATCGGAATGAATGTTGGCCGGGACAACGAACCGACGGTTCTCGACGACGGTCGTATTGGTTTTGGCCGGTTGGAGGTGTTCTATGGCCGCCTCAAGACCGAAGGGGTGTTGCAGGCCGTTTTCCCCGATGGCCGACGCAATGAGTCGCTTTATGGACCTGAACGCCGCGACTTCTGGAAGGAGGTCAACGCCCGCCCCAATCCCGACCGCGCGCTCTGGGCCGAGGGTGGTCCCCTGCACCGCCGCCTGCGCTTCACCCAGATCCAGCCCTGGGACCAGGGCCGCTTCCTGACCATGAGCAGCATCGGCCCGGTGATCACCGGCCCCGGTCGTACCGCCGAGACCCTGGTGCCCCACGACCCGCAGCTGGCGGTGAGTTCGCCCTGGCCCCTACGGGATGGGACCATCCTGTGCAGCACCGGTCCCATGCCCGCCACCGGACCCATGGTCACCGATCTCGACCTCTCGGTGCTCGATGCCCGTACTGGTGCGGTCACCGTGCTGCACCGCGATCCCGATCATGCGGATTTCGAGGCCCGGCCCCTGGCCCCACGCCCGGTTCCCACGGTGCTGGCCACTGCGCCACCAGCACGCACCTTCACCGCGACGCTGGCGTGCTCGTCGGTCTTCCTCACCCGCGAGGCCGGCGTCGCCGCGCGGGGGCGCTACCTGCGGGTGGTGGAGGGCATCCCCCATACCAATCGTATCGGCAGCCATGTGAATTCGCTGCCCTGGAAGAACCACGCCGGTTCCATCGCCCGTGTTCTGGCCACGGTGCCCTTGCCGACGGATGGATCCTTTGCGGTGGAGGTCCCGGCCGACCGATTATTGCACCTCCAGGTCCTGGATGCTGACCGTCAGGTGGTGGGCAATCAACTTACCTGGATGGACCTGCGCCCAGGCGAGGTGCGCAGCTGTATCGGCTGCCATGAAGGCCCCGACATCGCTCCACCCGCGGGCATTCCCAATGCCCAGCGTCAGAAATCCCTGCCCTGTTTGCCGGGACCCGACGGGTTCCTCTACCGCGCCAAGGCTTGGCATAAACCCGCCCTCACTCCCGAAGAGGAGGAACGTACCCGCACCGTGCGCGCCTTCGACCTCGCGGCCGAACACTGAGATCTTCATGCGCAATGCCCTTTTCACCATATTCATGCTCCTGGTGTGGTCCTGCCTGGCCGGTGCCGAGGAGATCCGCCATCGCTTCCTGGTGATCGACAACAATTCCGGCCAGGCCCAGGACAACCGCCTGGTGCTGGTGGACCAGCGCGATCCCGCCCGTGGCTGGTCGGTCCCGATTCCAGGACCGGCGCGGGACATGCAATTGCTGGGCGGCGATCGGGTGCTGGTGTCTGGTCCCCGCCAGCAGGGAGAATATGCCCTGGCGGATGGTCGGCTGCTGCATGCGTATACGACCACGAATACCATTACGTCGCGACGGAAGCTGGATGCTGGTTCCTGGTTCACGGCTCGCCAACTGCCCCAGGGCGTGGAAGGTCGCTGGGAGAGCACCGAGGGCGATCTGATGCGCACGGTGTTTGCTCCCGGAATCATGGATGTCCGTCTGGTACGCCCGCTTCCAGACTGGGGCATGCTGTGCACAGCGGTGGATCCCCGCCGGGTGGTGGAGATCGACGCCGGCGGATCCGTCGCCTGGACCGCCGCCCTGCCCGGCAAGGGTTATCAAGCCGAACGGCAGACGGACGGCAGCACCTGGGTCTCGACCGGGGACGCCTGCGCAGTGGTGGTATTCGACCATGCTGGCCAACAG
>JBILDK010000477.1:0-2762 GCA_044352625.1 Planctomycetota bacterium | reverse complement strand
GAGCGCTGCCGTTGCAGGACAGCAGGCGTTCTTCCTGAAGGTGGTCCTGCGCGTCCACGACGCTGACGAACGTTTTTGCCTGGGCTCGCTGCGCGTGGTCACCGAACCGTGAATCTGGTCAGCGCTGGGTCGGCGGATCCAGTTCCACCCGCGCACGGATCACCAGATCAGGATGCTGAGCGGCCACGTCGAGTTCCTGGGCGGGATCAGTACGGGCGTCAAAGAGCCGGATAGTGGTCTCCTCGGGGCCGCGGAATGACATGGCGAACCAGCGTTCATCCAACAATGCCGCATCCGGGCGAAACTGACCGTTGGGCAGTGGACGGGTTTGACGGACGGCCCCCTCCCGCCAATCGTCGTCCATGGTGGCATGGCGCAAGGCTTGGCCACCCCAGTGCATCGGCGGATGCAGGGCCTGATCGGCGTCACGACCCTCCAGCAGGGGAAGGAAACCAATACCCTCGAGCGGCCCCGGCGCCGTGGCCCCAGCCAATTCGCGCACCGTGGGCATCACGTCCTGGAAACGGATCGCCCGATCGGTACGGCCCACCGCCACCCGGCCCGGGCCCCAGGCAATGAAGGGGACGATCAGACCGCCGATGGTATTCATGTGCTTGCCGCGATTCCACGGCCCGCGATTGCGGAACAGATCGACCTCGTCCCACATGGCGAGTTGCGATCCCCACTCCTCGCCGGAACGGGGGAAATTGAACCCCGCGGTATAACCGTTATCGGCGGCGAACAGGATGATGGTGTTCCGTTCGAGATGCAGCGCCTCGACGGTATCGCGGATCAGACCGACGCTGGCATCGACATCCTGCACCATCGCGGCATAGGCCTTGTGCCGCGCCGTCCAGGCCGCCGGCTTGCCGGCAAATGGGCTCAGATCGCGCGCCACCACTGGGAAGTGGACCAGCGGCGAGGCGTAATAGAGCAGGAATGGCCGGGCGGTGTTGGCGGTGATGAATGCCACGGCTTCGCGGCGATACAGGTCCTCGGAATGCCGCAATTGCGTGATGTCGGTTCCAGAACGGTCGACGAACCGGCCGCTGCTGTCGTAGATGCCCCGGCCATCGTGGCTGACCGTAAAATGCTGAGCCACCCCATAGTCCTCCTTGAACCACGCCTCATCGACCGTGCGGTTCTCAGGAATCGGGATGCTCTGATCGTCACCGATAAGCAGCTCATGGGGGAAATAGCAGTTCCAGCTCCGCAGCGGGCCGATACGGCAGAATTCAAAGCCGCGATTCCATGGCATCTGCGCCGGCAGTGGTGGCTGACGGTCGGCAGAATCATCAGGCTCCAGCATGTGCCATTTGCCGATCGCGGCCGTGGCATAGCCGACCGGTCGCAGCATCTCGGCGATGGTCGGATTGAAGCGCAGGCCACCGCCAGCGGGATCCGGGACAGGAGCGAAAAACCGATCGCAGCGGCCAGTGATCAGGCCGGTGCGCGATGGGGCGCACCACGCCCCGCCAGCATAGGCCTGGGTGAATACCCGCCCCTCTTCTGCCAAACGGTCGATATGCGGCGTGGGGAACTGACGTTGTCCGAAGTGGCCGATGTCGTGGTAGGCCAGGTCGTCGATGAGGACGATGATAATGTTCGGGCGGTCGGCAGCCGGTCGGGGCGGAACGTGCCCCTCCAGTGCAGGAAGGCCAGTAGCGAGACTCAGGGCTGCTAGAGTGAAACGAGCTCGATGTGCAAGCATGGCAAACGTGGCCTTCGTCTCTTGTTGAGCTTTTCCCTACAGAATAAGGGTTCAGCATAGGCGGGCTGATTGCCCGCTCATGTCGCAATAATGGCGAGCAAAGTCTGGACCCGCATGCGGTGCAGGCCTTCTGGTCAGACCATCGTCGCAAGCCGGTCTTACTGTAGGCGGCCCACGCCGCGCAACGTACCACGCACGGCACGGCCTCATGATCGACGGAAGTTCTGGGGCGACAGGCCGTGATACCGTGAGAACAACCGGGAAAAATAGTAGGGATCGGCGATCCCCACCGAGCCGGCGATGTCGCTGACACTGCGCCGGGTCTCACGCAGCAGGGCCCCGGCCTGGCGCAGCTTCATGTCGAGCCAATAGCGATGTGGGGAGGTTCCCATCTGCGCGGCAAAGCGCTTGCGGAAGCCCTCATAGGATACGCCATGATCACTCGCGAATTGCTGCAGATCCAGGCTCTCCGCTGCCAGCGAGGCCTTCATCAGGGCCAACGCCTCCATCACCACGCTGTCTCCTGCCGCCGCCGGTCCATGCCAGGCTTCGAAGAAGCGCACCAGGATCTCATGGAGCAGGAAGCGGCTGCGCACGGCGTAATGACGGTCGCGCTGCAGCCACAGGCCCTGCAATGCTTCGAAGGCGCGGACCAGGACCGGATCAGGCTGGGAACGACGATGTCCGGGTGGGCCGACCACGATCTCGCCAAAGGCCTGACGCACCGCCTCGACATCAAAGGTGAGGTAGTATTCGTCCCAGGTGCCCTGCGGAGCGAAGCGGTGCCAGACCCCGGGACGCAATGAGAACAGGCTGCCGGGTCCGACCGCCTCCTCATTCCCCTGGGCATCGCAGAACACGCCGTAGCCACGGACAATGTAGTTCACCGCCCCATGTCTGAGCACCCGTCCACTCATGGCATCAGGTGTGCCAGGCTGATCGGACAACAATCCAATATTCACCAGGAGTTCGGTATCGGGCATCTCGTCTACGCATTGATGGACTGCTCGATGGATGTCAACCATATAGTCCATCAATTAAACCATTTTCT
>JBILDK010000476.1:0-2765 GCA_044352625.1 Planctomycetota bacterium | reverse complement strand
GCGGAACGCTACCAGTCGGTGCTGGCCCTGCGCAAGGACATCGAGCTGTATCTCGCCGACCGCTCGGTGTCGGCCAAGGAGGACTCAACGTGGGAGGGCTTCGTCAAGCTGGTGCGGCGCAACGCCCAGGCCTCGATGTCGATCGGCATTGCCACGGTGGTGGTGATCGCGCTCACCGCGGTCTATGTGCGCACCGTGGCGATCGAACGCGATCGCCTGCAGGATGCGGTCAAGGCCACCAACAACAGTCTTGATGCGTTGCGGCGCGAACAGGATGAGCGCCGGCGTGAGCAGCAGCGCTCGGCCCCGGCGATGGTGGCCAAGGGCAAGCGTGCCGCTGAGCGCCGTGAATTCGCCGACGCCCGGCAAGACGCGGACCTTGCCATCCTGTATGATCCGGTGCTGGCGGATGCGCGCATGCTGCGCGCCCAGCTTGCCATCCGCGCTCAGGACTTTCCCGGCGCGGCCACCGACCTTGATGCCTACTTGGCACTCAATCCTGACGATGCCGACGCGCGGCGTCTGTCCGAGCTGTGCACCCAGGCCCTGGCCAGCCACGGGTCCGCCGGTTCGAGCGCCATTGCCACGGCCCTGGCCGACGTGTTTGTGCGCCAGGGTGCGTTCGCCTTTGCCGAGGGCCTGCTTGCCAATGGCAAGGAACTGGTCGCGCTTTATCGCGATCGTCTGGAAAAAGCCTGGCCTGGCTGCACCACCGCCGGCTTCGCGGTGGACAAGGATAGCCGACTGCTGCTCGATGGCCTGCGCGACCGCGCCGACGTGATCGATCTCAGCCCGCTGGAAGGCATGCCCATCAGCCGACTGTCCCTGGCGCGAACCAAGGTCATCGACCTGACTCCACTCAAGGGCATGCCCCTGACCGCGCTCGACCTGGCCGAGACGCCGACGCGCAATCTTGAACCCTTGGTGGGCATGGGCATCACCCGGCTCGACCTCAGCGGTACGCGGGTTGATGACCTCGGTCCGTTGGCGCACATGCCGCTTGAGGAGCTGTCCGCCGACGCCACCGGGGTGGCCGACCTCGCCCCGTTGACCGGGATGCCGCTGAACACCCTGCGCCTGGGCGACACCGGGGTGGTGGATCTGGCTTCGCTCACCGGACTGCAGCTCGCCATTCTCGATGTGCACGGCACCAAGGTTGCGGATCTTGCCCCGCTCGCGGGCATGCCCCTGACCGAACTCGACCTTGGCGGCACCGCGGTCGCAGACCTCGCGCCGCTGCGCGGCTTGCGCCTGTCGGTCTTGCGCCTGAGCGGCACCAAGGTGATTGATCTGACGCCCCTCGGGCGCATGCCGCTGGGGACCCTCGCCATCGATCGCACCAAGGTCGTGGATTTGAGTCCGCTGCGCGGCATGCCGCTGCGTTCGCTCGCGGTGGCCCACAGCCTGGTGGTGAACCTCGGTCCGTTGCGCGGGATGCAGCTCACCACCCTCGACCTCTCGGGCCTGCCCACGGACGACATCAGCGCCTTGGTCGGCATGCCGCTCACCAGCCTCGATTGCACCGGCACCCAGGTGACAGGCGTCGGTCCGTTGTCTGGTCTGCGTCTGAGCTCCCTGAGCCTGGCGGGCACGCGGGTTGCCGACCTTGGCCCCCTCGGGGGGATGCCCCTGTCCAGCCTGGATCTTGCCGGCACGCCGGTCAACGACCTCGCGCCCCTGCGCGGTGCACCGCTCATGGTCCTGGTGCTTGATGGCACCACGGTCAGCGATCTCACCCCGCTGGTCGGCATGCCGCTCAAAGAGTTGCGATTGGTAGGTCTGCCCGCCACCGACCTGGCGCCGTTGGCGTCGCTGCCGCTGGAGCGCCTGGTGCTGCCGGTGGCGACGGAACGCGGCGTGACGGAATTGCGGGGCAGCACCACGCTCCAGCAAATCGGGACCTCGTGGGAGGGTGCCTGGGCCGGCGTACCTACCGCCGCGGCATTTTGGCGCGCGGTCGATGAGGGCGAGATTCGCTGGCCGCGGCGCTCACCTGGGCAGTGATCCTGCCGGTCGCAGTTGGTGGGTGGTGGGTGGGGAATAGCCTCGTGCAGCGCCAGAGAGCTGCACCCAGGGGGCGCTCGGTGGACAGAGCGCATGGTATCGCCTCTCCACCACCCACCACTCACCACCCACCACCCACCACTCACCACCCACTGCGTTTTTGAGGTTGATACCGACCATCGGTCATCGTCCTGGGTTGACGTGGCCGGTTTTCTGGCGCATCCTAGCCTTGTGGATGCTCCTCGACCCGTCCCCCAGTTGACCGAGACGCTGGTGCTGCCAGTGGAGCGGTGGACCCTGTTCGGGTTGCGCCGGGGCCCGGTGGTGAACCACGCGGTGCGCCTGTGCTTCCACTCCGACGAGGGCTTTTGGCTGGAATGTCCCGACGGGGTGGATCCCTCCGCGGTCGAGAAGCAACTCGCTCCGGCCCTGGCCGAGGCCCGGGCGCGTATGCTCAAGGATCAGAGCCGGCGCAGCACCATCACCGCCACGTATCGCCGGCAGAAGAGCGAGATCATGTCGCCAGCGGATCTGCTGCCGCCGCCCTCAGTTACCGAGGTGGCCAGCGAAGCGACAGCGGCGGCGCCGAGCAAGCCGATCATCCGTTACGACCGCGAGACCACGACCGAGAAATTGCGCAACTTGCGCGCCTTGCGCGCTCAGCAGTCCGCAGGTGGCGACGGCATCACCCAGCGAGAGGTGCGGGTGGCCCTGGGTACGCCGTTGCCGGCACTCAATCCCGAGGCTGCGGTCGATGTCTT
>JBILDK010000475.1:0-2767 GCA_044352625.1 Planctomycetota bacterium | reverse complement strand
GAAACCGCCGCGACCCTGCGCCACGAAGGCATGCAGCCGGATCAGGTGCAGGAATTCGTGCCCATCCCCATGACCATCAGCACCGCGATGCACGTCAGCGGCCTGGATCCCTTCACCATGCTGCCCATCGCCACTGCCCAGGGCGACCGCGAGCGGCGCATGCAGAAGGCCCTGATCCATTCGGCCAAGCCGGAGAATCGCAAGCTGGTGCTAGAAGCCCTGCAGAAAACCGGGCGCATGGAACTGGCTGACCTGCTGCTGCACGGCGAAGGCGGCCACGGCGGCCGCAGCCACCTGGCGGAACGCGCCAAACGCGGCGACTACGCCGGACCCGCGTATCAGAGCGGTGGCGGTGATGCGGTGGTGGACGAGGACGAGTTGGCCCTCGACGACCACGACGGGCATTTCCCGGATCCACGCGAAGCGGTCGCCACCCTCGCCTGCGGCACGAAGGTTCCGCAATGGCAGAAGGACGCGGCCGAACGCGGCGTCCTCGGGGCGAGCTTTAAAGGCCAGAAGAAAACCGCCACCAACAAGCCGATCCGGCGGCGCTGACCGTCACTTCACATCGTTGAAGTAGCGCTTCACGGCTTCTTCCTGGGCCGGCGGCAACCGCTCCTTGGCCAGGGCCTCGCTCACCGCCTGCTTCACCGTGCCCAACGAGGCACGATAGCGTTCATCCACCGCGCCGCGTTCGCTCGGCCCGGCGGCTGACCACTGCATGATGATCTGGCCGGCGGTCAGGGCGGCGGGGCTGCGCTCGCTGGTGAAATCGGTCTGCGCCTGATCGTTCTCGGGACGAGTCTGGCCATTGCCCTCGCCTTCGCCCATGCCGTTGCCCATGCCGTTGCCCTTTCCGCTGCCTTTCCCTTTTCCGGCCATGGCCTCGGCAAACAGTTTGGCGTAGGCAGCCAGCGAATCGGCCTTGGCGCCCGGCAGTTTGCCGTCCTGGGCCGCCTGCCGCGCCCCCTGAATGGCTTTCAGGGCCTCGCGCAAGGCCTCAGCATCGCGCGCGTTTTGACCCAGACCCTGCAATTGCAACTGCGCCAGATCAAGCTGGTCGGCGAGCGCCGCCATCGCCGCTGCTGCGGCCGCCGGATCGCTGGCCTGGGCAAGTTGGTCGAGGGCCTGCTGCAACGCCGCTGCGGCTTCTTTTCCCTGGGCCGCAGCCGCGAGATCCTGGAGGCGCGATTTCAGTTCGTTGTGGAGTTTCCGCGCTTCGCCGGGATCGCTGGAGGCGGCAAGCTGGTCGGCCAGTTCCCGGGCCTTGTCCACCGCGTCGGACAACGCGGCGGATTCCCCCGCCGCCAGCGCGCTGCGCAGACGCTGCGCCTCATCGCTGGCGCCCAGCGCGACCGCATCCTGGGCATTGAGCGCGGCGGCCTTGGCCTGGGCGAACGCGGCGCCGAGCTGACGCTGGCTGTCCTGCAACGCAGCTGCGGTCGCCGCCGGCTTGGCGGGATCAAGGTTCTGGAAGGTGGTGAGCAGCCGCGCCAGCTCGGCTTCCACCGCCGGACTGTTGGCCGCGTCGGGCTGACGGGCGAGAAGTTCCGCCGCCCGCTGTTTCGCCTGGGCCTGGGCCTCGGCAAGCTGGGCCTGGCGCTGGCCCAGGCGCACGCGCTCCTGGCGCAGGCCAAAGGGATCGCGCACCGGCACCGCAAACCACACGCTGACGGTCACGAACGCTGCGAGCAGCGCGCAGGCTGCATGGCGCCAGGGCCGCCAGGGCACGATGCGACGCGGATCCGCGCTGGCGGCACGTTCGGCGGCGCGGGCGTGGACCACCGCCCCGAAACCGTCCCCGGGCACGGTGAGGGCGGTGCGCAGCAGGTCGTCGCTGGCGAGGTGCCGATCGGCGAGCCGCGCCGCCGCCACGCGATCGCCGCCGCGAGCCGCGAGCAGGCCAGCGCCAAGGGCGATCACCGCCGGGATGGCCAGCGCCAGCGGACTCCAGGCGAGATCCGCCACGCCGCTCAGGCGCAGACCGGTGACCGCCAGGGCTGCGGACCCCCCGGCGATCAGGCTGGTGACCGCCGCGGTGCGCCCCGCCGCCGCCAGAGTCCGGCGACGCACGATGGCATTCAGCAGCCGTTCCAGCGCAGTCATTCGTGCAGGATCAGCCGCCTGGGGTCGGGGGCAATCGCCAGCTCTCCGGCGCAGCGGCGGGGACTCCAGCTTCCCCGGCTCGCGGGGCGCCCTATGACCCCGCCCCCGAGGACCGCCCGATGATCGCCACCGCCGCATTGACCATGAATTTCGGGCAGAAGATCCTGTTCGAGAACGTCAGCCTGAAGTTCGTGCCGGGCAACTGCTACGGCCTGATCGGCGCGAACGGCACCGGCAAGTCCACCTTCCTCAAGATCCTGACCAAGGATGTCGAGCAGATGGCCGGCCAGGTGGTGGTCGAGCCCGGTAAGCGCATGGGCTGGCTCAAGCAGTACGTGGACGGCTTCGAGGAATCCACCGTCATCCAGGTGGCGCTGATGGGCCACGTCGAACTGTGGAAGATCCAGAGCCAGATCGAGGAACTGAGCGCCAAGGCCGACTTCACCGATGCCGACGGCGAGCGCCTGTCGGTGCTGCAAGAACGCTTCGGCGACCTTGATGGCTACAATCAGGAGCCGGTCGCCGCCGAGGTGCTGACCGATCTCGGCGTGTCGCCGTCGCTCCACCAGAAGAAGATGAGCGAGATCGACAACGCCACCAAGGTGCGCGTGCTGCTCGCCCAGGCGGTGTTCTCGAAGCCCGACATCCTGTTGCTCGACGA
>JBILDK010000474.1:0-2768 GCA_044352625.1 Planctomycetota bacterium | reverse complement strand
CCCACCTGGGCCTCGACCCGCTCGCGGGTGGCGTCCCAGGCGAGGCGTTCCTGGCGGCGCAGCGCCCCTGGAAACACCGCCTCAAGATCAGACTCGTCGAGTTCTGCCGCCTGCCGCACCTGATTGGTGGTGCCGAGTCCCTGGCCCACACCCTGGATCACGGTGGCGAGGAACAACGGCGGGCGCGGGTAGCCCTTGCGCGCCGCCACCGCGCTGGCCTCGGCCAGGGTCACGGCCACCCCGCCGGTCATCATCCCGCGGTTGGCATCTGGCGCGGCGCGCACCGCCACGCGATCGGGGTAGGCGGCTAACAGCAGGCGGCAGACCGCCTGCTCGATCCGGTCGTCCGGTCGTCCGGTCGTCTGGTCGTCGGAAAGGCAGGTCCGGTCGTCCGGTCGTCCGGTCGTCTGGTCGTCGGAAAGGCAGGTCCGGTCGTCCGGTCGTCCGGTCGTCCGGTCGTCTCGAGATGCAGACCATTTCCCGCTTGGCGTCGCGCGTGCGTGCGGGTTGGAAGCAGGGCTGACGACCGGACGACCGGACGACCGGACGACCGGACGCTCTTCAATCGCCCGCAGCAGTTCCTCGGCCGCGCGATCCGCCTCGCGGGCGGCACCGGGATCGATGCCGTCCTGGCGCAGATGGCCGGCGAAGCGCGCGGCGCGGGCGCGGTCGAGCAGGTGCAGGCGGTCGAGGGCGTCGGCGCTCGCCGGGTCGGTACGTGGCTCGACGCCGCGCGGCGGAGGCAGGCGCACATCGCGTTCGCCGGTGAGCGCGGCCAGAGTCGCGCCAAGCCGCGCCAGGCCCAGGCCCTGGGCATCGCAAAGGAGCCGCGCCAGGCGTGGATGCGTGGGCAGCGCGGCCATGCGCCGGCCCAGGGCGCTGGCCGGCGCCCAGGGCGCGGCGCAGGTGCCGAGCAGCGCCAGCAGCTCTTCGGCGGCGACGAGGCGGGCGCTCTCGGGCGGCTCGAACCAGGGGAATGTCCGCGCGTCGGCGGTGCCCCAGCCCTTGAGCGCGAGCAGCGTCGGCGCCAGATCCACGCGGCGGATCTCCGGGTCGGTGGCGAGGGGGCGGCGCGCGTCCGTGGCCTGGGACCACAGGCGGATGCAGCGCCCTGGTGCGGTGCGCCCAGCGCGGCCGGCGCGTTGTTCGGCGCTGTGCCGGCTGATCGGCTCGATGCGCAGGGCGTCGAGCCCGGTCGCGGGATCGAAGCGGTTGATGCGCGCCAGGCCGGAGTCGATCACGGTGCGCACGCCGGGCACGGTGACGCTGGTCTCGGCGACATTGGTGCTGAGCACGATCCGCGGTCGCGGCCCCGGGCGCAGGGCCCGATCTTGCTCCTCGGGCGGCAGGCTGCCGTGCAGTGGCAGCACGTCATGGGTTCCGGCGAGATCCGCGAGTCGCGCCGCGGTGCCGCGGATTTCGCCGGTGCCCGGCAGGAACACGAGAATGTCCCCGCAATCCTCGGTGCTGATGGCCGAACGGATCGCGTCGGCGGCGGTGTCCTCAAGGCGTTCAGGAGTGGTCGCCGGGGCATGACGCACCGTGACCGGGAAGGTGCGGCCCGGCGCATCGATCACCGGTGCCTCCAGAAATGCCGCCACCGGCGCCGGATCGATGGTGGCGGACATCACGATCAGGCGCAGTTCGGGGCGCACCGTGCGCTGCAGCTCGCGCAGGCAGGCAAGGGCCAGATCGGTGTGCAGGCTGCGCTCGTGGAACTCGTCGAGCACCACCGCGTCCACGCCCTCCAGAAACGGATTGTCCGACAGCTCGCGGGTCAGGCTGCCCTCGGTCATCACCCACAGCCGGGTGTCGCGGGTGCCCACGCGCTCGAAACGCACCCGGTAGCCGGTCTCGGCGCCGAGTGCCGTGCCGCGTTCGTCGCTAATCCGCCGCGCCAGGGCGCGGGCTGCCACCCGGCGCGGTTGCAGCAGGTACACCCGGCCGCGCACCGCGCCCAGCAACGCGGGTGGAATGCGCGTGCTCTTGCCCGAACCGGGCGGGGCCACCACCACCACGTTGGGCGCGGCGGCGAGGACCTGGGGGAGGACGGCGTCGATGGGCAGTGGCAACACGGTCGGAAAGGATGCCGGAATCCCCGCCCAAGGCGAGGGACGAGGCCGAATCAGTCATGCGCGGCGCACCCGTCGGGATATGCGTCGGCAGGATCGGACAAATGGATGCAAGGATCCCGTGTTGCTGGTAGCATGCCTTCGCTAACCTGCCGCCAACCACGCGGGGAACCCATGCCTACCGACAGCCTGCACCAGTACCTCGAACTCAAGCTCGCCGCCAACGGCTGCCAAACCGTGACCGAGGTGGGCAAGGTGATGGAGGTCACCCGTGACCTCATCGACAGCTACCGCGAGCGGGTGCGCCTGCTTGATGGGTACCTCAGCGCCCCGGACCAGCGCATTCAGGACTTTCTTGACCGGCATTTCGCCGACGTGGCGAGCGAGACCGGCCCGGTGCAATTGATGAAGGACAGCTTCCTGCTCGACAAGCCGGGGCTGGCGCGACTGCTTTCACTGCCCCCCGGCCGCGATGAGCACAAGAGCCCGATCCTGACCAGCTACCGCATCCGCCAGGGCGTCTTGCACAACCCCAAGTCGGATCGCCGCCAGACCCAAGGCACGTTCCACATCTGCGCCGGTGGCCTGCCGGTGCCGGGGGACAAGAAGGAAGTGCCCAAAATCGCCTTCGCCCGCCTGTTCCAGGCGGCTATGAACACCCCACCCGACAACCTCGCCCTGCCCTATGCCGCCGAC
>JBILDK010000473.1:0-2777 GCA_044352625.1 Planctomycetota bacterium | reverse complement strand
GAGGTCGGTGGGATCGTTGGGCAATTCCATGAACAGGCGTTCATGGGCGTGCAGCGGGATGAGGTGTTCGAAGTCCTGGCAGGGGGTGCGCTTGTTCTCGGGCTCGCCCATCACCGTGTTGATGGTGAGGAGCTGTGGGCACTTCTCGTTGCCGCGCGGTGCACGCGCGGTGCCGATGACGTGCATGCCGGGCTTGAGGCCGTAGCGGCGCAACTGCTGGATGCCAATGAAGGTGTCGGTGTTCACCGCCAGGTAGCTGTTGAGCGGGCTGCGGATGTAGCCCATCTCTTTGTGGATCTCCATGTAGCCGGAGACCACCAGCTCATCCATGCGCCCAGCGGCGGTGCGGCGGATGATCTCGCAGATCAGGTCGTGCTTCTTGAGCCAGCGCACATCGCGCACCTCAAGCTTGTCGGCCTCGGCCTGGAGGTCCGGCAGGTTGCGCTTGAGATAGTCGTCGAGCACCAGCTTGACCGGCGGACGGTTGTCGGGGTTCGGCCCGTTCTGGTTCTGATTGCCCTGGCCGTTGCCATGCTGGGGCTGGCGCTGCTGGCCGCCCTGGCGCTGGGGATATTGCGGCTGCTGGGGCGGCTGCGGGTTCTGCGGCTGCGGCGCCGGCTGGCTGTCGGCGGCCTCGTCGGCGGCTTCGGGACCGTGGCGGTCATCCTCGTCGTCGCTGCTGGCGGCCTGTTCGCCCGCCATGCGCGCGGCTTCCTGCTGCTGCTTTTTCAGCGCGGCGAGATCCACGCCGAGCTGGCGCGCGAGGATGATCTTGGCGTAGGCCGCGAGCTGGGCCGGGTCGCCGCTGTTGTCCACCGCGAGCTGGCACTTCTTGCGCCGCTCATCGCTGTTGCCGATGGCGGCCTCCCGGCGGGCGAGTTCGGCCTCGTCCCAGCCGCGTTCACTGACCCGGGCGATGCGCGCATCGCGGTGGGCCTTGACGTAGATGGTGATGGTGCACAGGTCGCCCAGCCCCAGCTCATGCAGCAGGCTCGCATCGATGACGGCGAAGCGCGGGATCTTCTGCGCCATCAGGCGCACCCGCGCCGAGAGGCGGGGATGGATGATGGCGTTGAGCTTGGCGGTGGCCTCGGGCGTGGCGAAGGCGAGGGCCGCCAGTTCGCGGCGCTGGACCGCGCCATCGGCGCCAAGGATCCCTTCGCCGAAGCCGAGCACCAGGTCGCGCTTGATGGCGGGGATGTCGAGCAGGCCGTGGCCGACCTCGTCCACCCCGATGACTTGCCCACCTAGAGCGATGAGCTGACGGGCGAGGGCGCTCTTGCCGGCCCCGGGCTCGCCGGTGATGCCGATGATGACGCGCTTGCCCTCGGGGACGGCGAGCAGCGGCTCGGCTGGCAGCAGCGCCGATGCCGGATCCGGCACAGTTTCGAGGGTGTCGACAAAGATCGGGCCAGCCGGTTCAGCGGCTGCGGCTGCGGCCTTTGCACTGCGCGGTGGACGGCCGCGGGGGCGTTTGGGTTTGCTGGCGGGATCAAGGTTGTCGGGCATGCGATTGGGTCGGTGGATGGTGAGGGTCGAAAGTGAACAGGGAAATCAGCTGACGTCGAGCCAGGTGCGGCCGGTGCGGGCCTCGGCCACCAGGGGCACGTCAAGGGTCCAGGCGCCGGTCATGGCGGCGGTAAGGGCTGTCGCGGCGGCCGGGGCGATGGCTTCGTCGGCCTCCACCAGCAGCTCGTCGTGGATCTGGAGCACGAGGTGCGCGCCGGCAGGCAGGGTGGCCTCGCAGCGCAGCATGGCGCGCTTGATCAGGTCGGCGGCGCTGCCTTGGATCGTGGTGTTGAGGGCGATGCGTTCGCCGTGCAGGCGGTCGTTGCGGTTGCCGCTCATCAATTGCGGCACGGCGCGGCGGCGGCCGGCCATGGTGCGGGCGAAGCCGCAGGACTTGGCATCCTCGACCGTGCGGTTGATGTAGGCCTTCACCGTGGCGAAGCGGTTGAAATACCCGTCGATGAAGTCCTGGGCCTGGCCGCGCGGGATGCCGAGCTGGCTGGCGAGGCCGAAGGCGGTCTGGCCGTAGATGATACCGAAGTTCACCGCCTTGGCCGCATTGCGCTGGGCGGGCGTGACCGCGGCGGCGTCGATCCCGTGGACCTGGGCGGCGACGAAGCGGTGAATGTCGGTGTTCTGGGCGAAGGCGGCGGCCAGGGTCGGATCGCCCGACAGGTGCGCCAGGATGCGCAACTCGATCTGCGAATAATCCGCCGCGATCAGCACCTTGCCCGGCCCCGGGGCGAAGGCAGCGCGGATCTCGCGGCCGAGCTCGCGCTTTTTCGGGATGTTCTGCAGGTTGGGCTGTTCGCTCGACAGCCGGCCGGTCTCGGTGCCGGTCTGGCGCAGGCTGGTGTGGATGCGCCCGGTGGCGGGATTGATGCACTCGGGCAGCTTCGCCAGGTAGGTGCCGACGAGCTTGGACAAGCCGCGGAAGTCGAGCAGCAGGCCCGGCAGTTCGTGGTACGGACGCAGGACCTCCAGCACCGAGGCGTCGGTCGAGGGCCCGCTCTTGGTGCTGCTGATCACCGGCAGCTTGAGCTTCTCGAAGAGCAGCGCCGCGATTTGTTTGGGGCTGGCGGGATTGAAGTCGGGGCCGGCGTGGACGTGGATCTCGCGCTCGATCTGCTCCAGCATCCCGCGCAGATGGGCCTCGCTGGTGGCGAGAGTGGCACGGTCCACGGCGAGGCCAGCGTGTTCGATGCGCGCCAGGCACAGGGCGATGGGCACCTCCTGGGTGCGGTACACGTCGAGCAGCCCGGCGGTCT
>JBILDK010000070.1:0-9523 GCA_044352625.1 Planctomycetota bacterium | reverse complement strand
AGGATGCCCCTACTCAACCTGCCTGGGCAATGCTTGTCCATGGTGGCGCATGATGGCGCTACTCCGGCTACAAGGTTTATGCAGACACCCCGCCGGAATCCCGGCGGGGTGTGTGGTTTCAACCGATGACGGCGGCGGCCCGGGGGCCGACGTGGTTTACTTGGTTTTCTTCTTGAGCAGCGAGGCGACGGCGCTCTTGCCGCCAAACTTGTTGCCGAACTTCTCGACCCGGCCAGCGGTGTCGAGGATGCGCTGCTGACCCGTGTAGAACGGATGGCTGGCGCTCGACACGTCGACCTTGACCAGGGGGTAGTCCTGGCCCTCGATCTTCACGGTCGCTTCGGTCTTGATCGCACTCATCACGCGGAACTGGCAGCCGCTGATGGTGTCCTGGAAGATGACCCAACGGGTCTTGGGATGGATGTCAGCTTGCATGATCAGCCCTTCTTCTTCTTGTCGTTCTTGTCAGCCTTGGCGGGCTTCGCGGCCTTGTCGCCCTTGGCAGGCTTCTCGGACTTCTCAGCCTTGGCGGGCTTCGCGGCCTTGTCGCCCTTGGCAGGCTTCTCGGACTTCTCGCCCTTGGCAGCATCGGCTGCACCATCACCCTCGGCCGCGGCCTCAGGCTTGGCCTTCTTGGCGAGCTTGGCGGCAGCCATGGCTGCCAGGGTGTCCGCCAGCGAGGGCGCCGTCGGATCGCTGTTGACGATCTCCAGCTTGATCTCGGCAGCGACCTTCTTGTGCAGACGCACTTCGATGGGATACACGCCGAGTTTGCGAAGCTTGTCGGTGAGGTGGACCTGCTTGGTGTCCACGACCACGCCCTTCTTGGCCAGGGCGGCAACGACTTCCTTGGTGCCGATCGAGCCGAACAGTTCGAGGTCGTGGGCGACGCGGGCACCGATCTGCACGGTCATGCCATCGACGGTCTTCTTGAGAGCGATGGCCGAAGCCTCGCGCTCGGTCTCGCTCTTGGCGGCGCGCTCACGCAGTACCTCGACCTGGCGCCGTTGCGCCTGGGACGCGGGGATGCCGAGCCGCTCGGGGAGGAGGTAATTGCGCGCAAAACCGGGAGCGACCTTGATGATGTCGCCCATGTTGCCCAGTTTGAGCACATCTTTGACGAGGAGGATATCCTGCTTCTTTGCCATGGTATGGTTCCTCTCACTCGCCCAGGAAGGGCAGCAGGGCGAGGAAACGGGCGCGCTTCACTGCGACCGCGACCTGGCGCTGATAGAAGGCGGACGTGCCATTACGCTTGTGGCTGGAAATCTTACCCTGCGCTGACACCAGGCGCTGCAGCGTGTTGATGTCACGGTAGTCAACCTCAAAGAGGTTTTCCTTGGTGAAGCGGCAGGCCTTGGGGGCTTCAACGCGCTTGGGGCGCTTGGGGCGCTTGGTTTTGCTGTTCTTGCCGAACTTGCCACCGGGGGCGAAAGGTTTCATAGAATGGTTTCTGGATGTTTGGTGAGTTAGTTTGAAGAATCAGAACGGCGGCTCGTCATCGCCGGCGGCCGCGGGGGCCGGACGGGATGGGGCCGGACGCGCGGGGATGGCCCCGGCATCGCTGCTGCTGTTGTCGCCTTGGGACAGATCCGCGCCGCCTTCGGCACCGGGTCCCTGACCACCACGTTCGCCACGGCCGCCCAAAAATTGGACGCTGTCGGCGACGACCTTGATCTTGGAGCGCTTTTCACCGGTTTTCTTGTCATCCCAGCTATCGAGCTTGAGACGACCCTCGATGAAGCAGCCGCTGCCCTTGGTCAGGTATTGCCCGACCAGTTCTGCGGTGCGACCCCAGGCTTCGACGTCGACGAAGGTGGTTTCCTCCTTCAGCGAGCCGTCGTTGGCTTTGAATTTACGGTTGATGGCCAGACCGAAGTCCGCCACCGCCCGTTCATTGGCGAAAAATCGGACCTGCGGATCGCGGGTCAGGTTGCCGGCCAAGGTCACGCGGTTGTAGTTCAGCGACATGGCTCAGCCCTCGCGGATGTCCCCGGCAAGAGCCTGGGCGGCAGCGGCCTCGGCGGCCTGCGAAGCCGTCTTGATGCGCTGGGCGCGGATGATCTCCAGCTCTTTGCCGGGCCGGACGATCACCAATTGACGAAGAATGGTCTCGCCGAGCCGGGCGCGACGCTCGATCTTTTCGATCGCGTCCGAGGGGGCGGTGAAGTAGGCGGTGAGGTAGAGGGCGCTGGTCTCGCCGTCGATCGGATAGGCGAGCGAACGCTCTTCCCACTTTTCGAGTTCGATGAACTGCGCGCCTTCCGACTCATAGGTCTGGCGAACGGCGGCGATGGTGCCGTCATAGTCGGCACGGGCGGCGGCGGCCTTGACGAGGATCGTTGCCTCATACGTCTTGGCGGCCGGACCGGTTTGGGCGGTCATACTTGCTCCTGGGGTCCATGGACCGTAGCTGCGTGGGGCGCCAACATGGCACAACACCGGCTGCGGGGGGCTGGGATACGTCAGCCCCGGACGTGCGTCCCGACCGCCCTAGACAGGCAGCCGGGTCGGGTTGTGAAAGATCACTTCGCCTTGGGGGCGTTGGCCTTGGTCGCGACCGGCTTGGCGGTCAGGGCCTTGGCCATGCGCGCCTTGGTGCGCGCGGCGGCGTTCTTATGGATGGTGTTGCACGAAGCGGCCTGGTCGAGGTGCTTGGTCAGGTCGCGGTAGATAACCTGAGCCTCGTCAGCCTTGCCGTCGTTGACGGCGCGTTGCAGGTTCTTCTTCAGGGACTTCAGCTCGGTGGTCCGGGCCTTGTTGCGCAGACGGCGTTCTTCGCTCTGGCGGTGACGCTTGGCGGCGCTGACGGTATGAGGCATGGTCGGTGGAGTCTTTCTACTCTTACGGCTTCGTCCCGGCGATCAGGCCTGGCGGACTTGGTTCAAACGGCTCGCCGCATCCTTGTAGGCCAGATCGATGGCGAGCAGGCGCTCGTAGTCAGCGATGGCATCGGCTTTTTTGCCGAGATCTTCGCCTACCCGGGCACGCAGATAGCGCACTTCCTTGGCCTCGTCGGCCTGGTCATCGTCGACCAGAGCGAGGTAAGCAGTGTATTGCTGCTGGGCAAGATCAAGCAGATTCTTCTTGGTGAAGCAATAGCCCAGGTAGCGGTGGCTGCCGCGCCGTAGCTTCGGGTCGCTGACCGTCTTCTGGAATTCTGCTGCGGCACCGTCGATATCCTGGATTTGCAGCAGACGCAACCCAAGGTTGTAGCGGTGGGTCATGTCCGTGGGCTGGCGTTCAACGCGCTTGCGGTACTCGCTGATCTCAAGCGCGATCAGCGACTTCCGCGCCCCCACGGTGTCCTGCTTGGCGGCCTCAAGCTGCTGCAGCGAACGTTTGGCATCCTCGATCTGGAGATCGCCAAGCCGCATGGCGATGGTGAAGTCGTTGGGATCCAGGGCCTGGGCCTTTTGAAAGGCGAGACGGGCGGCTTCGCTTTCGGCGATGCGTTTGTGGATATCGCCTTTCTTGAGCCACATAGATTTGTCGTCGGGAGTCGCTTGGAGATCCTCGTCGATGAACTTCAGCACCTCGCGAGCATCTTCGACGGTGCGGATCTGGCGGTTCATGACCTCGGCGCGGCGTGCCTTGTCGTCGCTGGCCAGCTGGTTGCGATAGTCACCGCCGGCGGCCTGGCCACGCTGGCCCATCGAGCGCATGGCTTCCCAGTTCTTGGCGGTCTGGGAGGCTTCGGGGTGGTTGGGGTTGTTCTTTTCCAGGGTCTTGACCGAGGTCAGGGCCTTGTCGAGATCCTCGATCGCTTTGCTGGAGCGATAACGCTCGAAATAGAGGTTGGCCAGGGACCACAGGGCCTTTTCATGAAACAGGCCGGTGGCCCGCTGCTCCTCGAGATAGAAGATGGCGACTTCGATCATCGGCTTGAGGCCGGTGCTGGCGCACTTGGCGGCGGCATCACCGACCTCAACCAGATTGCGCGGGTCATAGGCCTTGGCCATGCGTTTGATCGCGCCGAGGAACAGCTTCTGCGGATCGCGGCTCATCGCCGGCATGGACAAGGTGCCGAGCAGGCTGCGTCCGCTGCCTTCCTTGGCCTTGCGCTTGCAGGCATCCACGAAGATGCGGTGGACGTCAAGCTGGGTGGGATCCACATCGATGCATTGTTCCACCACCTCGAACACCAGATCATAGTTTCGGCGGTCAAGTGCCTGCTTGGCGCGGGCAATGTGCTTGCTCAGATCAACCATGGCGTTATCCCCCTGTCAGGAAGCCTCGGATCCATGTCATTTCGACACGGATCATCAGCGAGGCGGCGCCACCATCCGCACTTTTCCCTCCGTCTCAAGACCTGCCTCTCTGCCATGACAGCTACCGGCTCATACCCCCGCGCTCCCATCCTGGTCCAATATCCTCATCCGGCATTGCGGATCGTGGCCGAGCCAGTCACGGTTTTTGATGACGGGCTGCGCGACTTCTGCGCCAGCATGTTCCAGGTGATGGAGGGCGAGGCCGGGGTCGGCCTGGCTGCCCCGCAAGTGGCGGTTTCACGCCGCCTTTTCGTCACCGACCACCTGTGGAAGAAGGACGGGAGCGGGGGCAACGACCGTCGCGTGTTCATCAATCCGGTGATTGAACGCGCGGTGGGCGAGACGGTCTACGAGGAAGGCTGCCTCTCGTTTCCAGGGATCTATGCCAAGGTGGTACGCCATAACCGCTTCGACCTGCGCTATCAGGACGAGTACGGGACCGAACGGGTGATCACCCTGGATGTCGGCGCGGGCGACTTCCTCGGGATCGTGGCGCAGCACGAGCTCGACCATCTCGATGGTCGGGTGTTCGTTGATCATCTCAGCGCCGGTCAACTCATGCTGATGCGCCGCAAGCTGCGCGAAATGGAGCAGGACTACCGCAAGGCCACCGGCAAGGCCGGGACCGTGCTACGCCGCTGACGTCCCATGGCCAAACGCCCCTCAGAGCATGGTTTCTCGCTGCCCGAAGATACCGATCGGCTGGCCGAACTCGGCCGCATCGCCGGAGCGCTGGTCCACGAGCTCAAAAACCCGCTTGGCGTGATCCTGCTCAATACCGAGCTTCTCCAGGGCCAGTCCCTGGCGGCCATTCCGGATGCGGCGGCCCGCATCCGGGCCGACAAGCGGCTGCGCCGGATCATCGACAGCGGACGCAGCCTCGAAGCCATCGTCCAGGCCTTCCTAGCCTTCGCCCGGCCCACCCGGCCGGACCCGGTTGCGGTGGACATCAACCGTCTGCTGCGGGACCTGATCGAGGAGCAGGCGGAACTCGACCAGCAAGCGGCGGTGGCCGTCACCCTGCATGCCGATCCGCTACTCGCAGCGGTACCCGGTGATGTGGTCCACCTGCGCTCCGTGTTCCTCAACATCCTGACCAATGCCCGCGAGGCCCTGGCCGAGCGCGCCACCGATCGACGCATCCTGGTGGTCACGCGACACAGCCCGGAGATGGTACGGGTGGTGATCGCCAACAATGGCCCGCCGTTGCCTGAGCGCATCGCTGCCCGGCTCTTCGAGCCCTTCATGACCGGCAAGGAAAGCGGCACCGGCCTCGGCCTGGCCATCGTCAAGCGACTGGTCGAACTGCACCATGGCACCATCGCCATCAGCTCCGACCCGAGCCAGGGCGTCAGCGTCACCTTCGAGTTCCCCACGCCCCTCGGGCCGGCGCATTCCCTGGCGGGGTTGCCGGCGCCGAAACACGTCCGGTCGCCCGGTCGTCCGGTCACGGAGAACGTCCGGTCGTCCGGTCGTCCGGTCGTCCGGACGTCACCAGGAACGACATCCCACTTGGCAGAGGCATCCCTCGATGCTCCGCCTGATAAATCGCCTGCCAAGCCGCACCGACGCCGCACCACGAGACGACCGGACGACCGGACGACCGGACGACCGGACCATATCTAACCATGCCCAACATCCTCGTCATCGACGACAACCTCACCAATCGCGAGACCTTTGCCGAGGTGCTTGAGGGCGAAGGCCACAGCGTGGTCAGCGCCGGCAGTGGCGAGGAAGGCTTGGCCAAAATGGGCGCCGCCGCGATCGATGCGGTGTTATGCGATCTCAAACTGCCCAACCTCGATGGGCTCGCCACCATGGAGCTGGCCCACGAACGCTTTGGCAATGTCCCGTGGATCCTCATCACCGGCCACGGCAACGAGCAGCTCGCAGTTGAGGCGATCAAGCAGGGTGCGTTCAATTACCTGACCAAGCCGGTGGATCTGTCCCGGCTCAAGGCCACCATGGCGAGCGCGGCGCGACTGGCTGCCGCCAATCGCGAAAACCAGCAATTACGCCGCGAATTGGGCTTCGACGAGGCGCTCGACCGCATTGTCGGCACCAGCAACGCGGTGCGCCAGATGAAGACCATGATCCAGCAGGTGGCTCCGACCGACGCCAGCGTGCTGATCGAGGGCGAAAGCGGCACCGGCAAGGAATTGGTGGCGGACGCGATCCACGCCCTGTCCAACCGCAGCGGCCGACCCTACGTCAAACTCAACACCGCGGCGATTCCGCACGATCTGCTGGAAAGCGAACTGTTCGGCCATGAGCGTGGCGCGTTCACCGGGGCGGTGGCGCTCAAAAAGGGCAAGTTCGAGGTGGCCGACACCGGCACCATGTTCCTGGACGAGATCGGCGAGATGCCGCTCGACAGCCAGGTGAAGCTGCTGCGCGTGCTGCAGGACGGCACGTTCACCCGCGTCGGCGGCAACACCACGTTGACCTCGGATGCGCGACTGGTGTGTGCCACCAATCGCGATCTCAAGAACGAGGTGATGGCCAGCCGCTTCCGCATGGACCTGTACTTCCGGCTCAATGTGGTGCACATCGTGGTGCCGCCGCTGCGCGAGCGCCGCGAGGACATTCCGCTGCTCGCCCAGGCCTTCGTCGAGCGCCTCAACCGTCGCCACCATCAGGACAAGACTCTTGCCACCTCGGCCATAGAGCAGCTCCGGCGCCAGGATTGGCCGGGCAACATCCGCGAGTTGGAGAACGCAGTCGAGAAACTCTACGTGTTCAGTCCCGGCAAGGCCATCGGCGGTGATGGCCGTCCCGGTCTCGCCACGACCGCCGACCGACCCGCGAGCACGGCGCGACCGGCCCCGGCCGCGATCACGACCGATGATGCGGTGCGCCACCTCATCGGTCTGCCTCTCGACGAGATCGTGCGCCGCCTGATCCTCACCACCATCGACCACTGCCAGGGCAACAAGACCAAGGCCGCACGCATGCTCGGGGTCGGCACCAAGACCCTCTACCGCAAGCTTGAATCCTACGACGCCCCAAGCGAGCAAGCCTAGCAGCGCAGGGCGCAGGGCGCCACGCCGGCTCCTTGTGAGTGCTGAGTCGCGGCAATACTCGTGGGACAACCCACCTCGGTGATCTGATGGCCCTCGACGTTTACAAGGACATGAATGACCGGCAGCGCGAGGCCATCCGACATGTGAAGGGGCCGCTGTTGGTGGTGGCAGGGGCGGGGTCGGGCAAGACCCGCGTGATCACCCATCGCATCGCGAATTTGATCCTGAGTGAAGGCGTCAAGCCCGACGCGATCCTGGCGATCACCTTCACCAACAAGGCGGCGAAGGAGATGAAGGAGCGCATCCACCGGTTGCTCAACCTGCAGACGCCGTGGATCACCACGTTCCACTCCGCCGGGCTGCGCATCATGAAGCAGGAGCTGCCGGCGTTCGGCTTCACCGACGAATTCACCATCCTCGACGAGGACGACCAGTTGCGCCTGTACAAGGAGGCGTTCAAGGAACTGAAGCTCGACCCCAAGGTGATCGATCCACGCAAGGTGCAGTGGACCATCAGCCGGTGGAAGAACGAGCTGGTGGACATCGACAAGGTGAACACGGTCGATGATGGCGAGGTCGCGGCGCAGAAGGTCCACGTCATCTACGACCGCATGTGCCGCGAGCAGAACAAGGTGGATTTCGACGACCTGCTGGTGCGCCCGGTGCGCACGTTCGAGCGTGATGCCGCGTTGCGCCAGCGCTGGGCCGAGCGCTTCCCGTTCATGCTGGTGGACGAGTACCAGGACACCAACAAGGTCCAGTACCGGCTCATTCGCCTGCTCGGCGACGGCCATCGCAACATCTGCGCCACCGGCGATCCGGACCAGGCGATCTATGGCTGGCGCGGGGCCGACATCGAGAACATCCTGTCGTTTGAAAAGGATTTTCCCGACTGCCGCAAGGTGCTGCTCGAACAGAATTACCGCTCGACCAAGGTGATCCTGCGCGCGGCCCAGGGGGTGGTGCAGAACAACACCCAGCGCGAGGACAAGACCATCCGCACCGACAATGACGAGGGCAAGCCGCTGTCGCTGCTCGCGGTGGACGATGAGCTAGACGAGAGCTACGCGGTGTCTGCGGCGATCGAGCGCATGCAGCGCGATGGCCGGCCATGGTCGGATTTCGCGGTGTTCTACCGCACCAACGCCCAGTCGCGCATTTTGGAAGACGGCCTGCGCCGGCGCGGCATCCCGTATCGCATCGTCGGCGGTCACCGCTTCTACGACCGGGCCGAGGTGAAAGACCTGCTGGCGTACCTCAAGCTGCTGATCAATCCGTCGGATCGCGCCGCCTTCACGCGCATGACCCAGGTGCCCAAGCGCGGTCTCGGCGAGCGCGCCTTGGATATCGTGCTGACCCTGGCGGACGATGAATTGGTGGCGCCGTGCGAGATCCTCGAACGCGATGACCTGCTGGAGCGCGTGGCGGTGGGGCGCAATGCCAAGCCCCTCCAGGATCTGGCCCGCGTCTGGCGCATCATCCGGCGCCACCCCCGCGCCAATCCCGCTGATCTGGTGCGGGCCATGCTCGACCACGCCCAGCTTGAGGATCACTACCGCAAGGTCGAGGAATCCGCCAAGGCCGAGGACATGTGCGCCAACATCCGCGAAGTGGTCACCGCCGCCGAGCAGTATCACGAGAGCTATCCCGAGGGCGGGCTCTCGGGCTTTCTCGATCTGGTGGCGCTCAACACCGAGGCCGGCGCGCGCGAGGAGCGCTCCGGCGAGGTTGAACGCGTCACGCTCATGACCCTGCACGCGGCCAAGGGTTTGGAATTCCCCGTGGTCTTCATCACCGCCTGCGAGGAGAACGTCTTTCCGCTCGCCCGCGCCGGGGTGATCGGCGATCTGGAGGAGGAACGCCGGCTGATGTACGTCGGCATCACCCGTGCGATGCAGGAGCTGTACCTCAGCCGCACCCGCCTGCGCATGCTCTACGGCCAGACCAACCGCAATCCGCCGAGCCGGTTTCTGGACGAGATCCCCAGCGAATGCTTCAAGGCCAAGGATGCCACCGGCCGCCATCCTTTGCCACCCGAAAAACCGCCACGTCCCGGTCTAGCCCAGGCCCTGGCCAGCGGCGCCCTGGTCAGCGGCGCCAGCCTGCGCCGGCGGCCCAGCAACGAGGACAGCGCTCCGCTGCCCTCAGACCCGTGGACGGTCGGCCAGCAGGTGCGCCATCGCATATTCGGCGACGGCGTGGTACAGACTTTCCACGGCCCCGCCGAGG
>JBILDK010000069.1:0-9536 GCA_044352625.1 Planctomycetota bacterium | reverse complement strand
CCCGTGGGCGCGCTGGATTCAGCCTGCATCGCGCTCGTTGCTGGCTGAAGCCTGCGCTCCAGGATACCAGCAACCCGGGACTGGACTCACGGCGGATCGCGGGCTATGGTCACCCACGAATACCCCAGCACCGAACGCATATACGCAAAGGACCACCATGGCCTGGATCGACCAGCTGTTCAAGATGATGATCGAGAAAAAGGCCTCGGATCTGCACATGACCAGCGAGCATGTGCCCAAGATCCGCACCTCTGGCGACATGGTGGATCTGCCCGGGCTGCCCAAGCTGTCCCGCGACCAGATGAACAAGATCCTGATGGAGATCTGCCCGGAGCGGAACCAGAAGGAGTTCCACGAGATCTGGGACACGGACTTCGCCTATGCGTTGGAGGGCGTGGGCCGCTTCCGCGCCAACTTCTTCATGGACCGCTTCGGACCTGGCGCGGTGTTCCGCCTCATTCCTGAAAAAATCATCTCGGCCGAACAACTCGGCCTGCCCCCGGGCATCATGAAGATGCTCGAATTCAAAAAGGGTCTGGTGCTGGTCACCGGCCCCACCGGCTCGGGCAAGTCCACCACCCTCGCCGCCATGGTCGATTGGCTCAACGCCAACCGCCACGAACACATCATCACCATCGAGGATCCGGTGGAGTTCGTGCACCCGGCCAAGCACTGCCTGATCAACCAGCGCGAGATCCACCAGCACACCACCTCCTTCGCCCGCGCCCTGCGCGCCGCGTTGCGCCAGGACCCGGACATCGTGCTGGTAGGCGAAATGCGCGATCTCGAAACCACGCGCATCGCCATCGAGACCGCCGAGACCGGCCACCTCGTGTTCGGCACCCTGCACACCTCCACCGCCGCCAGCACCGTGGACCGCATCATCAACCAGTTCCCGGCCGAGGAGCAGGAACAGATCCGCCTCATGCTCGCCGGCTCGCTCAAGGGCGTGGTGGCCCAGAACCTGCTCAAAAAGAAGGGCGGTGGCCGCTGCGCCGCGCTTGAAATCCTGCTCGTCACCTCAGGCGTGTCGGCCCTGATCCGCGAGGGCAAGACCTTCCAGATCCCCAGCCAGATGCAGATCGGCGCGCGCTACGGCATGCAGCTCCTGAACGATGCGCTCGAAAAGCTGGTCAAGGACGACAAGGTGGACGCCATGGACGCCTACGACAAGTCGATGGATAAGGAGGACATGGTCAAAAAGCTCAAGTCCCTCGGCCACGACGTCGAAGCCAACATGGTTGCGCTCGACAAGGAGAAGGCCATCGCCAAGGCCAAGGAGGCTGGCCTGCCGCCCCCGCCCCCGACACCAGCCCCGGCGGCCGAGATCGTCAGCACCCAAGGTCAGGCCAAGGATGGCGCCTGGGTGCTCAAGATGAAGGACAAGGAACCGCCAGCCCCCGCCGCAGCCCCTGCGCCACCGAGCGGCTGGAAGCGACCAGGAACGTAAGCGGCTGGCTCATAGCTCGCTATGCCATGAGCGCCACGTGTCGGAATATTCCACGGTAGGGTTTTCCAATTCGTTGGTACAAGGATGCCAGCATGTGCAACCTCGCCACCCACCCCATTAAACCTCGACTGCAACCCGAGCAAAGGACGGTGGCCAGCGTTGCTGCCCTGTCCCTGATTGAGGTCATGATCTCCATCGCCGTGCTTGCGGTCGGGCTCATGGGGGTGATGTCGACCATCAGCACCTTGAGCAGCGGTCGCAAACAGTTGGATAACACGACCAATCTGAACCAAATGGTCCAGAACCTCGCCGAAGGGCTCCAGGGCACACGTTTTTCCGACCTGCGCTCGACAACGGTGCCGTGGAGCATGGGACGGTACGAGGATGGGACCACGCCGTTCGTTGGGGGGGATCGCACCACCCCGATGACCGACGATCCCGCTGCAGGTCCCCTCGATTGCCTGCTCTTCACCAATACGGCTGGCCAATCCTGCCTCGGCCTGCTTTCGAAGCCGACCGGCTACAAAAACCTCAAGGTGTATCTGGAATACTACAAGGGTGCCAACCGGCGCGATGCGGACGATGTCCTGATCGACACCGGGATCATGGACCAGGGCTACACCTCTGCAGCCCAGTACAGCAGCAACCTGGGCACCTTCAAGCTGATCCGCTCCCCGTCGACCCAGGACGATCCCGAGAATCCGGTATTCATCCGCATCCTGGTGACCTGGGGGACGGCCCTGCCCACTGAACGCTACGAATACTTCACCGCGATCCGGAAACGCTGACATGGATACCACCTTGATCCCATCCCGGTGCACGCCGCGTCGTGGCTTCAGCCTGGTCGAGTTGACCATCGCCACCCTGATCATGGCCATCCTTATGGCCCTGGTGTTGGATGGGATGACCAGCACCACCCGATACGCCATCGCCAGCGAACAACAGGACGATATCTACGCTGAATCCCAGCGCGCCATCAAGTCCATCTCCGACGATCTCGCCACCAGCGGTTGGGAATTCTACGACTACGATCTGGCCGCCAGGGAGCGGGCCCAGCGCTACTATCCCTTCGTGCTGCAGCAGGCCCCGGCGGGTCAGGCCGCATCGCCCACCGACACGGCTCTGGTCGGGGCCGGCCTGCCCGCCCATGCTTCCTGGTCCTACCTGCGCCGCTCAGCCGCGCTGGTGGATTGGCGTGCCACCGCCGGCTCGCCCGCCCTGATCAATGCCATGCCCCAAGTGGCCGGTGTTAGCGCCGACTTCCTTAAAAACTACATAACCGCATATGGCGCCAGCGGCGTCAACCTGCTCAACGGCACCGGGGAGCGCGACTACCGCAACAGCTACTTCGCCCGCAGCCAGGAACTGGTCTTCATCAAGGCCAGTTTCGCCACCACCTGGTCCACAAAGACCAACAACCTCATTCCCACTGTGGGGTTTCCCAAGGGGCCGACCAATGCCTGGACCGTCGACGGCAAACACAATGATCTTGGGATCCTGCGCATGAGTGAATACACCCTGGGAACCAAAAGTGACCAAGGTGCCGCACCCGGATCAGGCCCCGACTCCCGCGACCCGTCCGGGTTCTATTGGGAACGGACCGGCGCCGCCTTTCCCAAGGTCTATACCGCCGTCAATCTTGCCACCTGGCTCAACGATTCCGCTGGCGTAGCCGGCGCCGAGCTGGTGCGCATGCGCTGGGAGACCCTGACCAATCCCGGCACCGACTCCACCGTGTTCGAAACCCCCACCAGTGGACCTGGGGCCACCATTCCGCGCCTCAGGGCCGACGCCCTGCGGGAATACATGTATGCGGTGGTGCCCGCACCGCGCGGCGGCGGCCGATTGGTGCGCGCGGTCAAGACCAGGAATCCGCCTGCGGTCACGACCCAGCCGGCCGACATCGGCTCGTGCATCGGCCGGACCAGTGACGGCACCTCCGGCATGGTGGTGGACAAGGTGCTGTCTGACCACGTCGTACGCATCGTCTTCGACACCGCCATGACCTCGCCTGATGGATCGACCGTCGGTTCGTTGGAGATGAACCAGGTGCGGGTGCGCCTCTACATGGCGGCACACTCGCCACAGAATGCCAGCATCGCCATCACCCGGACCTACGATGCGGTGCTGTCCATGCGCACCACCAATGCCGGGGCCGACAATCTGGCGAACCTCGCCTACCTGTCCGGTGGCACCGTGCGCGCCCTGCCCCGCTGAATCCTCACAACCGTTCACATCCCCCAAGGATCCGGCCATGCCTCCCTGCCGCATTCCCACGTTGACGGCACCTGCCGCACCCACCCGCTCCGGCAATTCCTTGGTATTGACGCTCGGCATTCTCGCGGCTGCTGCGGCAGTGGTGACCGCCTCGGCCATCAGCCTCACAGCGAACTACAAGACGCTCACCGGAACGCCGCTGCAGCTCAAGGCCCTCGGCGCCGCCGAAGCGGTCGCCCTGCTCAAGGAGAAGACCCTGGTGGATCTCGCCACCTCGGGCGATCCCGCCGCCTTCGTGCAGCTCACCAAGAACTACGGTGAGACCTATGTGGGCGACGTCCGGGTGCGCTGGCGCATCGAGCCGGCGGTGATCGCGGCCGTCGCGTCCAAGACCGCCACCAATGGCTGGGCCTATATCACCAATCCGGACCCGGATCCCACCGGCACGCCCGCCACCCCTCGATTGACCAACGATTACACCTACCTCTACCGCATCGCCGCCGAGGGCCAGATCGTCGGTGCCGACAGCGATCCGTTGGCCCGGGCCCAGACCGTCAAATTCGCCGCCGTCGACAAGCAGCCCTTGTTCCGCTACGTGATCTTTTATGCCAAGAACGGGCCCAAGGGCGATCTCGAGTTCAATCACGGCCCGGGCATGACCATCCGCGGCAACGTCCACAGTAACGGGGCGATCTACTTGGGTGGCGCACCAGCGGTGAACGACTGGACCGCGCTGCAAAATGGCTCTGCCAGCGACGGCTTCTTCACCAAGCTGGGCAAGGATGACAGCGACCCCTCCAATGTGCGCAATATCCGCGTCACCGGTGTGGATGGGCTGTTCCGGCTGCACAAATCCGTGCTCTACAGCGCCTTCAACGACCTGCCGCTGGTCGGGGTCGCGCCCTCGGGCTGGTCACTTGCGACTGCCTACAATCTTTCCGCCAACGACCCCAATGGCCTGCCGTTCCCGGGCGAAGCCGGCGCCTCGCCACGCTATCGGGTTCCAAATTTCGCGGCGGGCACCGATGTGCTCGGCTTCACCTGGAATGGTGCGGTGATCAATCCCAGCCGCGTCAAGGACTCGGCGTCGGTCCACACCAAGCCGGTGTCCGGGAATGACAATTTGCGCACCATCAACGGGCAACCCATCCTGGGGGCCACCGATGTGGCCAGTGGCGTCATCGCCAATGACAGCCGGGACAAGGGTGGCCGTACGGGGTATGTCTGGAAGACCGGCAGCATGGGCGCCAGTCCCGGCTTTGGCGGCTATGCCCGTACCGAAGAGAACGGCGGTGGCACCATCCGGGTCTCCAACCTGCTGGCCAACCGGCCCCTCGAGGCCCAGGACCTCGCCTACCCCAGCGACGATCCCGCCACCCCGACGGTGGACGAGAGCGAATCGCATCACCTGGCCCGACCCCGGTTCATCATCAATAATGTGGCCACCACGGACATGCCAAATGCCGCCCAGCCCTTTCTTGAGGCTCCTGGCGCCTACCTGACCTACGCCCTGGGCGATACTGGGCACTGCATGAGACGCGAGGGCGCCAGCCTCAGCGCCTATACCGGATGGTCGGTCACCAATCGCAGCGGCACCGCCATCACCTCCCTGCCCAGCCAGGGGGTGGGCCTGATCGTGCGCGAACGGCCACGGCCGAGCAGCACCATCTATCCCAAGAACGATACCGACGTGGCCGATCCCAGCAGCAAGGACTTCATGCCCTACGCCTACGGCAAGCACGCCCGGCCGACGGTCATGCCGTTCACGCCCATGAGCGTCTCGGATAACATCCGGACCTGGTCGGATGAGACACACAACGCCCCTGAGGACACCACCATAGATCCAGCCAAAAATCCGTGGGCACGAATCAGCACGACCAGCACCAACCAACGTGAGTCCTACAGCGTCGGTGGCATCCTCACGGCACGCAGCGCCTGCGCCCCTGGGCCGGTCGTCATCACCCCGACTAACCAGATTGACGGCACCAGCAAATACACCCACAACCAGGACTTCTACCGCGAGAACTGGCGCTTCATCCACTTCCGCACCACTTCGGGCACCACCGCCTCGGGCGGGCTCACCGCCAGCTACTTTCCCAACCAGGGCTGGTCCGGCGATCCCTTCGTGCGCACCGATGCCACGGTGAATTTTACATGGAGCGGAATTCCCACCGGCGTGACCAACCTACCCTCGGGCGACTACTTCAGCGTGCGCTGGGAGGGCGAGGTCAAGGTCCCCACCACCGGCGCGTGGACCTTCCGCGTGTGGGCCAATGACGTGTGTCGCGTGTGGGTGAACCACGAGAAGATCATCGATCAACGAAGCAACAAAGGCGCCGATGGCGGTGGCAACGACAGCCTCGGCACCCCGCTCACCTTGGACAAGGACAAACGCTACCCCATCGTGATCGAGATGAGCGAAGGGACGGGCACAGCTGCCTGCCGGCTCTTCTGGGACGGACCAAGCAACGCCCGGGTGATTGTGCCCAGCAGCGCGCTCTACCCGCGCAAAGCCATCCCCGCCGGCGGCACCACCGTGTCCGACGTCGCCTTCAACCGCGCCACGTTCAAAGCCGCCCAGTTCCGCATCACGTCCCTGACCGGCGGTTCCAGCAACGCCGATACCCCAGCGAAGGTCGGCCTGATGATCCGCGACGCCGTCGGCGGCGTCCCGGACCTGATCAATGGCCGCGACCGCTATACCAGCCTGCTGTACAGCCCGACCCGCGGGATCTTCACCCAGACCCGTCTGCAGCCGAGCACGGTCCAGAAGGTGACTGGCAATGTCTATTTCGTCGGTGACAGCACCACCCCGACCGCCAATGCGAGCGGCGAAGTGTCTTCCCTGACCGGGATCACCCGCAGGGCCAGGATGCAAAAGATCTCGTCCACCGATACCGGCATCCAGACCACGGTGAGCTCACCAAGCACCCAAATCAAGACCAGTTACTCGACGACGTCTGCTGCGACAGTGATGAACAATCCCTTCTCGATATCGGAGGGAACGGCTGACAAGGTCACCGTTGGACCGGTTGGCCGGCGGACGACCCTGCAGCCCCAAGCGCGTGGTGACAACAAGACCCGCACCGCCACCTGGACGTTTGATCTCACCAACTGCCCACAGCCAACCACGCAGGTCTTCAGGAGCACGGACGTTCAGCGAACACTGTATTTCTACACGAGTGCGAATACCGCATCGGGTTCATCGACCAGGACGCTCAACGCGTGGTGGTGGAACGTCCTTGGAACGGGCAATCAGATCCGCTACACTCAACCATATACGAACGACAACTCGTGGTGGCGGGACTGGGGCACTGCCACCACCAGAGACCAGACCTTTGGCACGGCCAAGGTCATCTACGACCCGCTGCCCAAGATCTACAGCGGCGCCAACTACATTCGCACCCTGAGCTCAGCCGACGCCATCCAGTTTATGCAAAACAATTTCGGCGGCACTTATACCTATGGTGGTTCGATCAGCAATCTCAAGCCGGCAAATCCCGCGGCGCCGACCTTCACTAGCCCGTTGCCAACCACCGATGATCCCGCCACGCCCATCACGTTCGACAACGTATACTATTTCAACGTAAGCCGATCGCTCACCGTGGAACTCGATCTCAATAGCTACATCTCAAACAGCGGGACATGGTTCGCCTCTGCTACCTCACCGTTCGCCCCGAACGCCGTCGCCTGCCTCCCAACGCTCGACAAGCGCACTCCGCCCGACTGGAGCAATACCAACATCGATCTGAGCGGCGTATTCACGGGCGGCTTCCGCCCCGACCAGTGGATCGGCACGGGCGCCCCACCTTACACCTTCACCCCGACCTACACCGCCCAAGCCACATCTTCCGTGGTGAAGACGCGGAACGCTGCAGGTAGCACCGTCACTGCAGGCACCGGCACCCGCTGGACTGATGACCATCCGACCACTGGCGCTGTCCCTCAGATCACTGCCACCGCCCCACTGTGGCTGCGCATTGAGCGGGTCGGTGGATCAGGCACCATCTATCAATTCATGTATGCGTTTAGCGTCAACGCCCCCACGAGCTGGAACACCCTGCCGAACACCGTGAACCTGGCCAGCTTCGGCCGGGGACGCACACCGACGCCAGCCGGCAACGCCGCCGACCTGCTGGTGGGACTGTGCATGCAGTCCGGTGACGTGAACCTTCCCGTGGATGTCACCACCGACAACCTCAAGATTGAGACCGACCACGGCTCACCCAATGATGTCATCGATGCCACCGACTGGGATGGTGACGCCGCCACCACCACCAATGACTGGAGCAGATACCTTTCCAGCCAGTACCAGGTGTTCTTCGGTCCGTTCGACATCACCGAGGACTTCTTCACCTGGAACCAGAACGTGGCCAACGGCCGCACCGCCCAAGAGGACTGGATCTACAATCCGCGCGAGTTCTGGAGCCAAGCCCACACCTGGCTCACGGGATCCAACAAGGACGGAACCCTGCTGCCGGCCTTGACCGCGCCGCGCACCAATCGCGAACTGCTGGCCAAGGCGACCCTCCTGTCGCTCAATCTGCGCAGCACCCAGGATTATCTCAAGTCCCGGACCGTGGACCAGGCGGTGATCAAACGCATCACCGCTCCCCTTGGGCTGGCTCCGGCCGGCACGCCGACCACGCTCTTGCAAGCAAACTTCAACGGGCTGTTCTATATGGCGCGCACCAACCGCTATCCGACCAACCCCAACACCACCGGGGCGAGCGGTGGCGGGGTGACCGGGGCGAACCCGTACAACTTCTACCTGCCAAACATCTCGAGCAGCCTATTGACCACGCTGCACAACGGCACCAGCGGCATCACCGCGCTGCAACCATACTCGACCGCCGTGGTGCCCTTTGCCACGCCCCTGCGGCCCCAGGATTTCCTGCACGGCGTGCGCATCGTCAATGGCGCCTCGGTGGATTGGGACCGTCCGGCCTCCGGCACGCCGACCTTCGGCAATTCAAAGACCAGCATCGCGACCCCAAACCAGTTGTTCATCCAAGGCAACCTGAACTATGCCAGCGGCACCTGGCCCGCGGTCCAATGGCGCGGGTCCACCGTGACCAACAAGCCCACCCCGGTGGCGATCATGGGCGACCAGATCACCTTCCTGTCCAATGCCTTTAGGGACGTGGACTATCAGCAGCCGGGCATCTCGGTGAGCAGCACCGCCGTGACCGGAGGCGGGACCCTGGCCTTCGGCACCACCACGACCCTGCCGGCGGCCAGCGAAACCTGGTACTATACCTCGATCCTGACCCACAATCAGCCAACCTCGCGGGATTCGGTCCTGCGCGGTGAAGCGGCCTCGATCATCAACACCATGCTCTACCTCGAGGACTGGGCCACCAAGAACATGAACTATGCGGGCAGCCTGGTGGTGCTCGACACCCGTCGCTACACCCAGAACTACCTGCTTGAGGCGCCCAAGCAGGCGGGGCTCTGCCCGTTCGGGTACGCCCTCAATCCGGCGATGAACGGGGCGCTCAAGGCCAAATGGCTGACCCTGTGGAGCAAGGGCAGCGCCGACTGGAATGCCAGCATCCCCTATGTGCAGGGTCCACCCAACCGGAAAATGCAGTTCAACTACGATCTGCTGACCGAGCAGGGCACCCCGCCGTTCACCCCCTTCGGCGTCAGCGTTGCGGGCAAGGGGGGCTGGTCGCAGGTCCTCAAGTAGGCCGACGACTGAACGCCGGTCCCCCGGCGACGTTGATCCTGGCGGCGGGGTGCCGACCCTGCCGCCACGGAGGCGATCGCCATGTTCCAGCCCAAGGGCGCCAAGCCCGATCCCGCCTTCACCCTCGACAAGCGCGCCATCGCCCGCAAGCGCGGGCGTGGCCTGCATAAGCGTGAG
>JBILDK010000068.1:0-9546 GCA_044352625.1 Planctomycetota bacterium | reverse complement strand
CGAGTGGGATGTCCGCACCTGGTGGCTCCGGCTCAGCGACCGGGACGGGCGCAGCCCCAGGGGATTCAGCGAGCGGGATGTCCGCACCTGGTGGCTCCGGCTCAGCGACCGGGATGTCCGCACCTGGTGGCTCCGGCTCAGCGACCGGGACGGGCGCGCCTTCAGGGGACTCGGCGGCTGGGGCGACCTGCTCCTCTGGCCGCAGTTTTTTCTGCAGCCAGGGCGGGAGGCGCTTGGGCTTGGCTGCGACAGGAGGTGGGTTCGCACCCTCCACCGCGACCATATCCGGGTTTGGTTGCGGTACCTCGGGCACCACCACTGGAACGACCGCTGCGACCGATGGCAACTCAGGGACCATGGGTGCCGGGGGCGATTCCGGCGGAGCGGGCGGAGCGGGCGGTGGATGCACAACATCCCACTCGGCTTTGAAGCCCTCCTCCCAATCCTTGGCGCGCACCAGCACTTGATCTAGATCGCACGTCTCGTTGAGTTCGCGCAGGAAGCGCTCCTCGTCGCTTTCAAATGGCTCAGGCTGGATCTCCTCAACGCCCTCACCGGCGGGAACAGGATCAGCGGCTTGAAACGTGACCAAGGGGGGACGACGTCGGCGTTTCTTCGGCTCCTCTGCATCCAGCGCTGGCAGCTCGACCACCCGGGTGCGCTCCTCAGCCTCGCGCCAGCGCAGCTCAACGTCACCGTATTGTTCAAGCTGCTGGGCTTCGAGGTAACGCTGACGCACCACTTCCAGTGTGGCCATGAGCGTGGTGATACGACCTTGCAACGACCCCTCGTGGGCAAAGAGCTGGCGCAGAGTCAGGTGGCGGGCCGACTCGGCCTGGGCAAGGACACTGCTGATACGCGCCTCAATCGGGATGTCGTCTTTGGCCACGGTGCGCGGGCCCATGCCGCCAAGCCGGGCGACAATGGTGAACCACTGCTTGGCGAGGGCACCAGGGTCGAGTTCCCCCAGATCGATGCCCTCGGCCTCTTCCTGGTCCTCCGGGATCTCTTCCCGGAAGCGACGTGCGGCGCGTTCGGCGCGGGCTGTTTCGCCGCGCACCAGCAACTGCGCAGCCTCTTTGAAGCGACGGTATGCCAGCAGTTTGCGGATCAAGTCGAGGCGCGGATCGCCGAGTTCTTCATCCTCGTCGCCGCCCTCAGCGGCGGTGTCCTCGGGCGGCGGCGGGGCAATGGCCCGCGACTTGATTTCGAGCAGCGTTGCCGCCATGAGGATGAAATCGCCTGCGATCTCCAGATCGAGTTCGCCCCGTGCCTGCCACTCTTGCACCGTGGCCACGAACTGGTCGGCGATCACCGCGATGGGAATCTCGGTAATGTCCAACTCGGTCCTGCGCACCAGATACAGCAGCAAGTCGAGGGGCCCGGAGAACGCCTCCAGGCTGACGGCGTAGCCCATCTCCGACGGCTCCGCCCCTGCGACCATGCCGCCAACAGCCTCGCCTGTGATGGGTGCCTCGGCCATGACTGCACCCTAGGCTTGGGCTTGCGCTGTCCATCGCCCTGACTGGCGCCTGCTAGGTTTCAACCCAAACGTCGCGGATGCCGGTGGCGCATTGCATGGCCGATTGGTGCAGTTCAGCGCTGGCCGGCGCCCGTTGAACTGCGCAAGCGGACCAGCTGCAATCGGCCGAGCAGGTCAACCGCCCACATGGATTCCTCGGTGGGGACCGAGGACAACGGTGCGCGCTGGACTTGGGCCTCGGCCTCGGCAAAGCGGCCCTGCTGATACAGGATCTCGGCCAAGGCCAGTCGTTCGGCAACCGGCAATCCGACCGCCGACCATTGATCAGCTTCCCGCCAAGTGGCAACCGCGGCGGCATGGCTACCAGCGGCGGCAAGAGCCGTCGCCCGGGCGCAACCGAAGCGTACCGCCTCCTCGGGATGGGCAGCTACGACCGCGCGGAAGCGGTCGGCATCAAGCAGCATCTCCTCACTGGGCAATGGCACCTGGACGACCAGCGCCAGGGCCGTCTCGCGAGTGCGGATTTCCTTCACCAGGCGCAGCGCGGTCCATCCCAGCAACATGATCCCGCAACACAGGGCGACCACCAGGACGAGACAGGCGAACAACCACAATGACCACACCGGGCGCAGCATGTGCGCCACGGGCACCTTGCTCGGCACCTCCGGATCGGTGGTACGGGTCAGGCCGGCGAGCAGGTCGTTGACCTGGGGCTGGGCGGTGGGCGAAGGCATGTTGGTTCCTACAACGCCAAAGGGCGGCGCATGAAACTTAGCCAGCGCCGTGCCATGATCAGGCCTGATGTACAATAAACCCGAAAACCGCAGTAGGTGGTTGTTGGTTCATGGTTGATGGTTCCGACACTGTTCCTGCCCGGACGGTCTACGCTACGCGAAAAGCCTGAAACCAGGGGAACATCGAACCAATGTGATGAGAACAGACAGTTTCCAGCCCGGGCTTGCGTCCATCCCGGTGTCCGGGGTAGGCTACCACATCGGGATTGGAACGGTCCGCGCTTTACCCTGGTCGAACCCCCTCCCCCGGGCGAGCCATGTCCAACTTCTGGCAACAACTGTCCAATATCTGGAGCCGCCTCGAAACGGCTCAAAAAGCCACCATCGTGCTCAGCGGGCTCGGCCTGCTGGCGGCGTTGCTGGCGATCAGTTACGGAGCCACGCGACCCGACTACAAGACCCTGGCGAGCGGGCTGACGAAGGCCCAGACCCAGGAAATAGCCTCCTACCTAGAAGAAGCCCAGATCGCCTACCAGATTGCCGATCGCGGTACCACCATCAGTGTCCAGGCAAAGGATGTGTACAGAGTCGGCAACGACTTGGCGCAAAAGGAGATGCTCGGCGATGGCAGCAAGGGCTTTGAACTGCTCGGCAAGAACAGTTCGATGTGGCAGAGCACCTTCAGCGAACACAAGACCTACGACCGGGCCGTGTCGGGCGAACTTGAACGCTTCTTCAAGGAACTGCCCAACGTGCGCAGCGCCCGGGTGCTGATCGACCGTCCCCAGCCCAGCCCGTTCATCAATGCCGACGAAGGCAAACCCAAGGCCTCGGTAAAGCTTGATATGAAACAGGGTACACGTCTGACCGAACGACAGCTCCAGGGCGTGATCCACCTCTGCGCCGGCGCTGTCGCCGGACTATCGCCTGAAAAAGTCGAGGTAATGGACGCTTCCGGACTACTCACCGCCCAGACCGCCAACAGCGCGGCGGGCATGGCCTCGACCACCCTGGAGGCCGAGGCCGCGCGCGAAGCCCACCTGACGCGCAAGGCCCAGGAACAACTCGACGCGATCTTCGGACCGGGCCGCAGCCAGGTCCGCGTCGGCGTGAAACTCGACTTCGCCAAGCGCAACGAATCAACCTCGGATCCGACCATCAAGGTGGCCTTGGAGGAACAGAGCACCGCCAGTGACGAGAAAAATGAGAGCGCCGCTCCCGGCGGTGTCGCCGGCACCGCGCCGAATGTCGAAGGCGAGTCGCGCCCCTCCACCGTCGAACCGCTGCGCAGCACCAAGACCAAAGAGGACACCACCACCAAGTACGTGGTCGGCACCAAGAAAACCACCCTTGAAGACGAGGTCGGGCGGATCCGCGGCATGACCGTGTCGATCCTGCTGCCGCTCAAGAAGACGGTGAAGCCCAAGCTCGACGCACAGGGCAAAGCCACCGACGAGAAAGAGGAAGTCTTTGAGGAATACCCGGCAGCCGAACGCGACCGGTACAAGGAACTAGTCCTGAACGCCATCGGCTTCGCCGCCGCCAAGGATGTCGCCGCCAAGGCCGAGGGTGGGGCCAACCTTGATGCCCGCTTCGCCGCCACTGTGCAGTCGGTCGAACTATGGAAGGACCCCGCGAGCGAGATCAGTCAGGCCGGCATCACCCTGCCCGTCACTGGCGTGCCCATTCCCGACCTGGTGGGCTATGGCGTCGCTGGACTCGTGGCCCTGGTCATCCTGCTGATCGCCCGCGGCCAACTCAAGCGAAGCCATCAGGCGTGGAAGGAGGCGGATGAGCGTTCCCGCACCCAGCATGCTGAAGAGGTCAAAAAGCACGCTCCGGTGGTAGCCGAAGTCACTGAGGAGGACCAGGAGAAGCTCGCGATCAAGGCCCGCCGGGGCGAGATGAAGGACATGATACGCAAACGCATCACCGAAGATCCTGCTGCCGCCTCCCAGATCCTGCGCCGTTGGATGTACGAGTAAGGAACCCCGACTATGCCTACGCCGAAACGAAAATCCGAGGATGACGGCGAACTGAAGGGCCTGCGCAAGGCGGCCGCCTTCATGCTCTCGCTCGACAGCTCCACCGCCGCGATGCTGCTGGGCGGCTTCAACGAACGCGAAGTGACCATGCTCAGTGAAGAGATGACGCGCATGGGCGACCTCACCGGCGCCGACATGGAAAAGCTGCTCAAGGAATTCAACAGTCAGTCCGGAGGCGACCGCATGGCGGTCGAGCCGATGCTCCAGGACATCCTGGAACGGGCCTTGGGCAAAGAAAAAGCCAAGGAAATGCTTGACCGCATCAAGAAGCAGAACCGCGAGACCGAGCCTTTCCGCTCCCTCTTGCCGCTGGAGGCCAAGCAGGTCCAAACCCTGCTGCGCGGCGAACATCCGCAGATCGTGGCCCTGGTGATCTCCAAGCTCGATCCCGGTGTGGCCAGCGAACTACTGCGCGGCATGGAAGATAATTTACGGTACGATGTGATCAAACGCATTGCCCAGACCGAGGAGACCCCCAGCGAGCTGATCCGCCAGGTCGATGAGATGATGGAGGTCCGCGCCTACGCCATTTCCAAGCGCGGGCTGGAACCGCCCACCAATTTGCGTTTCAAGACCGTGGCGCAAATGCTCAACATCAGCGAACCGTCGGTGGCCAAGTCGATCCTCGAAAAGCTCACCAAGGAATCGCCTGCCCTGGCCAACGAGATCCAATCGCTTATGTTCGTGTTCGACGACTTGATCAAAGTCGACAAGAAGGGCATGCAGAAGATTCTTGGCGAAGTCGACAAGAACGACCTGGCGCTGTCCCTGCGCGCCGCCGCCCCCGAGGTCTCGGCCTACATTCTCGAGAACATGTCGAATCGCGCCCGCGACAACCTCAAGGAGGAGATGGAAATGATGGGCGCCAAGCCGCTGAGCGAGATCGAGGCAGCGCAGAAACGCATTCTCCAGCTGGTGCGCAGCATGGAAGAAAAAGGCGATATCCAGGTCAACCGCGGTAATTCCGAGTCGATGGTCTGAGTCATGGCGATCCTGCGCTCCCGTGCTCCGCAAGTTGAACCCGGCGTCTCTGGCGGACAGCCAGCGGTGGTCCAGGCCATAGCTGAATGGCAGCGGAAAGTCGAGGCGGCCCGTCACGAGGGCCGCGGCCTTGGGCTCCAAGAGGCACAGACCCGTATCCAGGCCGCCGAGGCCCGCGCTGCCAAGGCCGAACAGGACGCCAAGGCCAGCATCGCCAAGGCTGCCGCCGACGCCGAAACCAAACTGGGCGGCGCCATCGCGGCCTTCACCAAGGCCAGCGCGGCCATCGAAGGTCTCCACCGGCAACTGCTATTGGAGGCCGAAGGCGACAGCGTGCGCCTCGCCTGCGCTCTCGCCGCCCGCATTCTTGCCCGCGCGGTGGACGAGGACCCGGGGTGGATGGTCCCAGTCCTCACTCGCGCCCTGGCTCAGGTCCCCGACCGCCGCGCTGTAGCCGTGCGCATGCATCCCGCCGATGCCGCCGCCGCCCGCGAGCGCCTCGCCATCATCATTGCCAGCACTCCCGGCCTCGAAGGGTTGGCGCTGACCGACGATCCGACCTTGTCCCGTGGCGCCTGTCTGGTGAGCAGCCAGGGCACCCGGCTCGATGCCTCGCTGCCTGCGTCCTTCGACCGGGTCAGCGCCTTGCTCGCCGCCGAGATCCCCGTCCCACCCCTGGCTGAAGCCAAGGCCTGATCATGCTTCCTGCCCGTTACGCCGAGGTGATTGCGCGTACTGACCCGGTCGAGGCCTCGGGCACGGTGCTACGCGTGGTCGGTTTGGCCCTCGTCGCCTCAGGCCCCTCGGCCCCGGTGGGCGACACCTGTTCGATCATTGGCGCCGACGGTCGCACGCGAACCGCCCTGGTTACCGGCTTCCGCGAGGGCGAAATCATTCTGCAGACCATCGGCCATCTCGATGGCGTGCGCCCCGGGGACCGGGTGATTGCACGCCGCCGGCCGCTCGACGTGGCGGTTGGTCCCGGCCTCATCGGCCGGGTGGTGGACGGCATCGGCGAACCGATCGATGGCAAAGGCCCGATCCCCGGCGCGGCGCGGCGTCCGATCCAGGCGGATCCCCCGGCTCCCCTAGCCCGCACCCCGATCCAGGGAATCCTCGAAACCGGGATCAAGGTGGTGGACACCCTGTTCACTCTCGGCTGCGGCCAGCGCCTTGGCATTTTTGCCGGCTCAGGCGTGGGCAAGAGCACCCTGCTGGGCGAGATGGCCAAACATGCCAAGGCCGACATCAACGTCATTGCCCTGGTCGGTGAACGTGGCCGCGAGGTCGGCGAATTCATTGACAAGGTGCTGGGCCCAGAAGGACTGGCGCGCAGCGTGGTGGTGGTGGCGACCTCTGACCGGCCCTCGGTCGAGCGCCTCTCGGCAGCCTATGCCGCGACCGCCATCGCTGAGCACTTCCGTGACGCCGGCTTGACCGTGCTGTTGATGATGGATTCGATCACCCGCCTGTGCCAGGCGCAGCGTGAAATCGGATTGGCCGCCGGCGAACCACCGGTGACCCGCGGCTATCCGCCCAGCGCCTTCGCCATCCTGCCGCGTCTGCTTGAGCGCGCTGGCACCGGCGCCAAACCCACCGACGGCAGCAAGGCCGGCTCGATTACCGCGCTCTACACGGTGCTCATCGAGGGCGATGACGAGAATGATCCGGTGGGCGACACCGTGCGCGCCATCCTCGACGGGCATCTTTTCCTCTCGCGCAAGATGGCGGGCCAGGCGATCTACCCATCGATCGACCCGACCCTGTCAGTCAGCCGCCTGCTCATCGACCTAGCCAAGCCGGAGGAATACCGTCTAGCGATGCAGGCCCGTGAGTTGTGGAGTGAATACGAGCGCGTGCGCGACCTCGTCGAGGTCGGGGCATATCGCGCCGGTTCTGACCCCAACGTGGACCGGGCGATCAGTGCCCATCCCCGCATCGTCACCTTCCTGCGCCAGGACATCGGCGCCAAGGCTGCGCGCAGCGAGTCCCTCGGACTGCTGCGGAGCGCGGTCGGCGGTGACGCCTGATGCCCCGCTTTGCCGCTTTGTTTTCACTGTACCAGAGCCAGGAGGACGAAGCCCGCCGCGCCATCGGCAATGCCGAGCGCCGCCGCGCCGACCTCACCATCGAGCGTGAACGCACCGCCGCCGCCCGGGTGGCCGCTGCCAGCAGCGTCAGCGCTGCCCTGCATGAGCAGTACCTCGCTTGGTGGCAGTCAGTCGAACTGCGGCTCATCGCCCTGGACCAGGACCTGGCCAAGGCCGAGCACGCGCTCGGCGAAGCCCGGGTCGCACTCATCGCCGCCCACCGCCGCACCACCACCATCGCCAAACTGCGTGAACTCGACCAGGCGGCCGACAACGCGCGCGCTGAACGTCGTCGGCAACGCGCCAATGACGAATTTGCCAGCCGTCAGCGTCACGCCGTCTGAGGACCACCCCCATGCCGTCCTTCATCCGCACCGCCGCCTACCTGCTCGCTGGACTCTGCATCCTGCTACTCTCCTCTGGCGTCACCGCCCTGGTGTTGCTCAAGGGCAAGGGCATTGTCGGACCTGACCAGTTCCGCAATCTCATCCTCACCCGCGAAGAGAAGGCCTGGTTGGCGGAGATGGCCAACCGCTCCGACGAACCCGCAGCCAAGACCCACGCGCCCGCTACCGAACCCGGCTTCGCCAGCGAAGAGCAGGTGGTCGAACGCATCGCCCTCCGGGTCAATGCCGACCGTGCCAACGAGGTGCTGGAACAGATGCGACGCGATCGCGCCGCACTCAGTGAACGCCAGGCCTGGATCGACCGCCAGAACGCCGAAATGGCCCTGGCACGCGCTGATCTCGAACGCCTCAAGACCCGACTGGATGAACGCGAGATGGAGCTGAAGACACGTTCCAAGGGCATGGAAGACGAGCGCCTGCAATGGGCCCTGGCCCAGGCCGACGCGGTCAAACGCACCGAGGCCCTGTCGGGCATCGAGCGTGACCGCTACCGCGAGCAGGCGCGCATCTATGAACAGATGAAGGACGCCGCATGGCAGAGCCTGCGCCGTTTCGAGCCGCGCGAGATCGCGCGGTACCTCAAACTCATGGACGGCAAGAAGGCGGCCAAGATGCTGACCCTCGCGGGTCAGGACAAGGAACTGCCGGACATCACCATCCAGATCCAGAAGGCGATGCTGACCATCGACCTGGAAGAGAAGAGCGCCGACCTGGTGGGGCATCTCGCCACGCTGTATGGTTTCATGAAAGGGGATCAGGTGGTAGGCTATCTCAAGGACTCCAGCCCCGCCGAAATCGTGCGCATTCTCACCGCCATGGCCGGGGCACAGAAAAAACAGGCCGAAATCCTCGATGCCTTGCGCAAGGTCGATCCCGAGCGGGCGGTTGAAGTTGAACGCCTGATGCCCAAGAACCCTGCCTGAGGAGGAACCAGCCATGTCTGATGCACCCAAGACTGATGCGGCCAAAAAGGACGCGCCCAAGAAGGATGAGGCGGTCAAGAAGAAGGGTGGGCTGCCCCTTGGCGCCATCGGCGCCGTGGTGGTGCTGCTCGGCGCCGGCATCGGCATCGGCATGTTCCTGTCCTCTTTGGTGACCCCGCCCAAGGTCGCCACGGTTGAAGGCGGGACCGAGGGGCACGGTGCCACGGCCGCTGGCTCCAAGGGCCATGATGATCCGAAGGCGGCCAAGCACAGTCCGCTGGCCCACTCGGTCGCCTTTGAGATCGGCGACCTGATGACCAATGTGCGCGGCCAGCAGGGTCGGCGCTTCATCAAGACCAACTGCGTACTGTGGATGGACCACGAGGTGGTGAAAAAGGTGTCGGCGGGAGCCGGCGGTGCTGCCGGCGGCGGCCATGGTGCGGCCGCGGGCGACCCAGCGGAGGACGTCAAACGCATCCTCCAGTCCAGCTTCGAGGAACATCTCAAGACCTACGAGTTGGACGACCTCACCGGGATCAACATCTACAAGCTGCTGGAACGCAACATCAAGGAGATCACCGAGCGCGAACTGCGCATTCTGTATCCAGACCTTAAGGCCGATCAGGCCATGGTTAGCCGGGTGGTGCTGACCGGCATGATCATACAGTAGGCGCATCATGGCTGACGAGATCCTGACCGCCGAAGAGCTCGACTCCCTCCTGTCCTCGGTCGAGGAGACCGGGAAGGGCCGGAAGAACCACGTCAAGCGGGTCAGCGAATACGACTTCATCCGCCCCAACAAGCTCTCGGGAGAGCAACTGCGTGCACTGCAACGGCTGCACGAGTCCATCGCCCAGGCGATGACCATGTCGCTCTCAACCTA
>JBILDK010000472.1:0-2796 GCA_044352625.1 Planctomycetota bacterium | reverse complement strand
CTAGGGCTGCGGTAAAGAGCGGGTTGGTGTCCATGGCGGCACTTTGGCCTGGCTGCTTGACCAGCAACTACCCACTGATCTCGGCATAGAGCCGGAATTCTTAATCGAATCGTCTTGACAACCCCCAGTTTAAACGGGTAAGAACCGTACCACATGAGGACCAATATGCAGGCTCGCTGGCTGATGTATGTCCTGGTGATCTCACTTGGCGGTGGACTCGCGGTGATTGTCGACGTCCGCCACCGGAGCGAACGCGCCAACCTGCAGCTTGCCCAGCACGAGCATTTTCAGCAGCGAGCGCAACTGGTGGCCGATCGCCTCGACGGCGTCCTCGCACGCATCTACGGCGGCATCCGCACCATGTCCCGGCTGCCCGGGGTGCGCCAGGCTGTGGCCAGTGGCACCGGGCTTGAAGGTGACGCCCGCATCGCCGTCCAGGAATTGTACAATGGCCTCGCCGCCGATGTAGCCATGTCGGAGGTCTACGTGGTGCCGCTGGGGCTGGACCCGGATGCCACCAACCCTGGCACGCCACGCGAACCGTTGACCACGTTTGATGAAGTGATCCTCGGCCGTACCGCCTCGACGACGGTAGTTGAGGCGGAACACGCCCAGCCTGCTGCACCCGAGGTCGAAGAATTCGAATATCGCCTCATGCGCGAGCAATTGCGCTGGTTCGCGGCCCACGCCGGAACCAATGCCGCCAGCGACGGCCTCAAGATCCCGGTCCTGACCGGGCCCCCGGTGGTGACCTGCGACAACAGCCGCTTCGACCCCGCCCGACCGGTGGACGAGGATCGCACGGGATTGTTGCTCTCGGTTCCGATCTATGGTGCTGATCAACGCCTGTCCGGCGCGATCACCGCTGTGATCCTCAACCACGCCCTGCGTGACGCCCAGGGTGAGCCCTGGACGTGCCTGGTCTCCCCGAGTCAGGGGATCCTGCTCGGGGACCTGAGCTCTGCGGCCACTTGGTCTGGCGCGCGCGACGCGATCCTGGCCGGGCAGCCCGCGAGCCATCTGGCCGCTACCGGCAGCTTTCCCCTCAGTCTACCGGACGCCGGCGGCGAGTGGCGGTTGTGGTACGGAGTGGAAACGGCCACCATCGCCGCCCAGCCAGCCCTGCTCGCTGAGGAGCGCGTGTATCGGCTCATGCTGGGCGGCATCGTGGTCGGGACCCTGCTGGCCCTGATCCTGATCGTCGTTGTGCGCACGACCCAGCGACGGCGGCTCGAACAGCGCGTTGCCGGCCTGCTTGGCGCGCTGCGCGCGGTGGATGCTGGGGATCTGACCGTGAGCATCCCAGGCCTCGGCGAGGATGCGCTCGGTCGGGTTGCGGCCGGGTGCCGCGATCTGGTTTCCGCGCAGCGGCAGCAGTTGCGGGGTCTGGCACAGACGGCCTCGGCGCTGGGCACTGCGGCGGCCGCTGTGGTTGCTGCCGAGCAGGAGGTCCGCACCGCGGTGGACGCGGTGCATCAGCATACCGCCACGGCGGCCAGTGCCGGGCAGCAGATGGAGACCGTGGCCAGCCAACTGGCCAGCGCCATCGAGGAGCTGGGTGCCTCGGTCAAGGAAGTCGCGGGCACCGCGCGGATCACATCCCAGCGCACCGGTCAGGCCACGGGCCAGGTCGCCGCCATGATTAAGGCGGGCGAGGACCTGGGCCGGGCCGCCAACGAGATCGGCGCCATCACCGCGCTGATCGATCAGATTGCTGGCAAGACCAACCTGCTCGCCCTCAATGCCACGATTGAGGCCGCCGGGGCCGGGGCTGCGGGGAAGGGCTTTGCCGTGGTGGCGTCGGAGGTGAAATCCCTCGCGGCCCAGGCCGCCCAGAGTGCAGCCCGGATCCGCACCCGCCTTGATGAACTGCAGGGCCACACCACGGCGGTGACCCAGGGCATCGCCACCCTCGGGGGCGTGGTCGGCGAGGTCGATCGCCAGCAGCAGACCATCGCCGCCTCCACCAGTCAGCAGGAGGCCGTCGCCGGTGAACTCGCCCGCGGCGCCAGCGAAAGCGCCAGCGGTACCCGCGACATTGCCCGGGCGATCACCGGGATCTACGAACACTCAAACCACAGCGCCAAGGCCACCGCTGCGCTCAAGGATGCGGCGGCAACCCTCACCACCATGGCCAGCGACCTGCGCGATCTGGTCGGGCATTATCGACTCTGAGCCGCGCCGCGCCACACCGCCAGCGGCGCCGCTGGTTCCTGACCACGGCCGGCTGATGCCGCCAGCAAGGCGAGCCCGAGATGCAACGCTGTGGCCGGATTCCGTCCTCCGTGACTCCGCGCCAGCCAATGCAGGAAGGCGCCCTTGGCCAAGCCTCGCCGCCAGCGGTCGGTGCGGTTGGTGGTGGCCTGATGATGGATGGCGCGCAGATCGCTGCACCAGCGGAATGGCCGGCGCTGGCCAGCGTGCGCCGCGAGCCGGCGACAGGCGTCGAGGTCTTCGCCCAGGGCATAGCCGGGCAGCCGGGCATCAAAGCCAACGGCGCGGATCGCCGCGGTGCGGAAGGCCATGGCGCAACCGAACAGCGCCGCAGCTGGACGTCCACGCCGGCTGCCGGCCAGGCGCCGGTCATCCGCCAGGGCGCCGAGTTGCACGCAGCGGAACAGGCGGCGCAGCTGCACCGGGCGCACCTCCACCACCGGTCCCCAGCCGAGCGCGGCGGGCTCAGCCGCAGCCTGGACAAGCAGGCGCTGGGCGAAGTCTGCCGCGATCTCGGTGTCGTCGTCGAGGAAGCAGCACAGCGGCGCGGTGGTGGCGGCGAGCAGCACATTGCGCGCCGCC
>JBILDK010000067.1:0-9567 GCA_044352625.1 Planctomycetota bacterium | reverse complement strand
CAGGCTGCTGAGATCGAGCTGGTAGGTGAGGTTGGCGGCGAGGGCTCCATTCGCCCCAAACAACAGGTCATATGCGCCATTGAGCGTCAGGCCGGTGGTGCCCGTGCCGGAGAAGGTGGCGGTGGTGTTCGCCAGATTCGGAACGGTCAATTGTGCCAACGTCTGGGTGTTGCCGTTCAGGGTCACCACCGTGCTGGGGTTGTTCGCTGCCGCAGCATTGAAGGCTAGGGTCGTGGCGCTCGGCAGGCGGTTGTTGCCCCCGGACAGGGCCAGGGTGCCCTGGTTGAGGGTGGTCGTCCCGGTGTAGGTGTTGGCGGCGGTCAGGCTCAGGGTGCCGGCGCCGCTCTTGGTCAAGGTGCCGCCGGAACTGGTCAGGGCGGTGCCCCAGGTCACGTTCTGGCCGTTGGTATCGATCTTGTAGGCCTGACTGGCGGCGGTGCTGAAGCGGCCAGAGTAGTCGTTGGTGTTACTGGCGGAATGCTGCAGCGTGCCGCCGCTGAGCGTGATGTTGCCGGCATTGGCGGCGGGGGATTTGCCCAGCGGCCCGGTGACGTTGACGTTCTCGGCCACGCCCAGGTTGATGGTGCCGGCGTTCACGTACCAGTTCCCGGTCATGGTGTTCGCGCCGCTCAGGGTCAGGGTGCCAGAACCACCTTTCGAGAACGTCCCTGCCCCGCTGATCACGCTGCCCAGGGCATGGGCGTCAGTCTTCCAGTGGAAGATCGCCCCGGCATTGGCGATGTTGCTGGTGTCCGAAATCGAGCTGCCGGTCTGGAAGCCCAGCTGCGCCCCGCTGTTGATCGTGGTCGTGCCGGTATAGCTCTGCGCATTATCGATGTACAGGTTGCCGCCGGTGATGGTCACTCCGCCCGCCCCGCTGATCGTGCCCGGGCTGTTGACATACAACGTGCCGGCACCGGTCAGGTTGAAGGTCCGGGTCGCATCAAAGACCATGGGGAACTTCAGGTAGATGCTGCCCGCGCTCGCGGTGATGCCACCGGTGACCACGACGCTGTTGCCGGTGATGTTCCAGTTGGCGCTGTTGAGCGTGATGGTGTTGAAGTCGGTACCGGCGGTGAAGTTGTTGACGTTGGTCGTCTTGGTCGAGCCGGTGAAGATCAGATTGTTGCCTGCCACCGGCAGGACTCCGCCCCAGTTGGCAGCGGCGTTCCAGTTGGTGGTGGCGTCGCCGCCATTCCAGGTCGAATCGACGGCCCAGGCTGGCGCGGCGGCCGCGATCCACAGGCCCAGCCCGAGCAGGGTCAGCAGGCGCCGATGGCCTGCACGGACCGGCACGATCAGTCGGGGGGACGATGCCCTTGAGTTATGGCCTGGTCCACAGGGCCCAAGGCAGTCATCTGTCAGTTCGCTTGCCCCATCAGGGCTTTCGACCGGCCCTTTGTTTACCCAGAGCGTTGCCCTACCGAGGGCACGACCCAGTGCATCACGCATATAGTCGTACATGAACGCCATCGGCCGGCGAAGGCCGGCCACGGTGTGATGCATCGCTACAGGTACATGATCCAGGGCGGCCACGCTTTGGAGTGTAGTTCTTCCGACTGCTGATCGCAACGCCCTTGTGGCTGCGGATCGCCTCAGAATCGCCGCCAGGTCCAATCCTGCAGGGCCTCACGATGCCGGGCCAGATCTGCCCACGCCCCGACCCCGGAGATCGGTGGGATGCGCCTCGGGGCAAGGCACGGCAGACGGTGCACCGGGCATGATGCGTCGCCTGGCTGGTTTCGCGGGGCAGGCGGGTGGCCAGGGGCGGCGGATCTGCCAGATCAGCGAGGATACGGGCTGCACCCTCGCCCACCGCCTCGCCCAACCGGGCGCAGGCGTGCATGGCGGCAGCCGTGCCGTCGTCGAGGCGGCTCTCCCGCAACTGTCCCGCCAGGTGGCCGAGGCACTTGGTGATCGATGGCACGACCCAGTGTATCGCGACGCCGGCCGTAACTGAATCTCACGGATCGGACTCTCTGGGTGTTTGGATCCTTATAGGCGACTGGGCGTATCAGGTGGGCCTGGATGCGGCACGATCACGATCATTTACGTCGGGGGGGCTGGTCAGGGGCCGGGGAGATCCTCTCCAAATCTTTGAGCCAGTCGCGCAGGTTGGCTGCGAATATGGGATCGCTGGTGTCAGCAATTTGTTTCCTCAGTGGTTGTAATAAGGGCTTGGCGAGTTTAGCCTGCTGCTCTTCTTGGGCGGCGAGTACGGTCTTCCATTTATCGCGTTGCTGGTAGGTGGCATCGGCTTCCTTGAACCAGGCGGAGATGGCGCCATTCCAGGGTTTTTCAAGATCGCTGCGCTGTTTTTTCCAATCCTTTGGGTCACTCGCCATGGCCGTCTGAACGTCGGCAATCAAGCTGTCGCAATGATCCCGCACGGGCTGGACCAGCTTGGCAATGGCATTCTGTCGAGCATCGTCCAGGCACAGGCCACGCGAACCGAAATACAGCGCGGCCAAAGCGCCTCGTTGCTTGCCCTCGTCGTTTGGCGATACGGCACAGGCCGCAATGAGACGATCAGCGGTTTTGAAATCGCCAGGCACGGGAAGCCGCCAATCCATGAGCTCATTGTCCTTGCCCGGGGCAATCGGTCTGGTGGCGGTATCGCTGCCCAGGGAAAAGGTGATGTCAACGGCATCATGAGTATCGAGGGCCAGCCACCACGCACCGTGTGGACCAGTGGTGGTCGAGGCTGTCCCTGCACGCACCCCGATCCCTCCTACGCCTTCTCCAGCGTCGCACATAAAGTCGCGGTCATTGTCACGATACGCTACTCCACCCACGTATCGTTTGGCTGATCCGGTGCCCAGGACGATGACCAGCGAGGTGGTGCCATTGGCAGTCGCAACCGCAACTCCGGCCTCACGCCACAGCAGTCTCAGTGCGTCAGCCCTGGCGAAAATGGGAATGTCCATTTTAAGCTGTTTAACATAGGTATATCGGACTTTAAAAGTAATGGCCTTGCCGTAGGCAATGGCAGGAGTGGTGCAGCCTTGGGCAACCAGCGCAAGTCCATTGACAACCGGGGTGTAGCCTGCGGCGCTCATGGCTGGGATGACCTCGTACGTTTTGCCAATTTCCGGTTTCACGCCCGCCTTGAGTATGGCACGGGCGGTAGCTGTCAGATGCGCATTGAACACAACTGGGCTAAGCGGTTTAATCATGGTCAAAAAATGGCTGAGTTCCTCAACATCTCCTGACAGTTTTTTATTCCTGACATCATTGAGGATGTCCACGTCGATAATGCCGGGTTGCCGACGATGTGCATTGTATAGCGCCAGTATGGCGATTTCTTCATGGGTCGGATCGTCCGTGGCGGTCGCGGCATGTGCGGCGATGGAGCCGATTAACCAGGCAAGCAGGACTGGAAACAGGGCAGGGCTGGTCATGGGATTCCCTTGAGGCAGGAGGGGCTGGGAGGCATTATCCAGCAGTCCAGGATAACAATCAAGGCGTAGCGCGGAACCTGATTAAACCCAAACGTCGCGGTTGATCCAGAACGTCGCGGTTGATGGTTCATGGTTTCGAGCCACGGTTTACAGCGCCGGTGGCGTTCACCAGTCGGGTACGCGGACACGACGCTGCAACTCACGGTGTCGGAACCATCAATCATGAACCATCACCTGCGGTTTTCGGGTTAACATCTCGATTCTGGCCGAATCTCCTCACCAGGCGCGCGTACGTACGCGATCCGTTGTTTGCTCCTGAAAAACGTGATTGGTGGTTAGGAACCGCATCGCAGTGCGTTGCGCCCCATTGCATCACAAAGGTGGTCGTAACTGAACGCCATTGGGTCGGACTTCATGAGTTTCCCCGCTGCCGTGGATCGCGATGGGCGTCTGGACACGTCAGCGGGCATGAATGCGGGGCGATCACGATCATTTCCGGCGGGGGGTCGGGTCCGGTATCGGGGACAACTTCTCCAGATCTTTGAGCCATTCGCGCATTTTGGCGGCGAAGGTAGGATCGCTGGTGTCGGCAATCTTCCTCTTCAATGGATTCAGCAACGGTTTAGCTAGTTTCGCCCGCTCCTCTTCGGGGGCTGCCAGCACGGTTTTCCACTGTTGACGCTGTTTATAGGTGTCGTCTGCTTCCTTGAACCAGGCGGCAAGTAACCCTTTCCATGGTTTCTCAAATTCGCTCAGCTTTGTCTTCCATTCTTTGGGCTCGTCCGACATGGCTCCTTGGACATCGCTAATCAAGCTGTCGAAATTGTCCCGCATCGGACCGACCAGTCTATCGATGGTGTCCAGTCGAGGACCGTCCAGGCACAGGCCGCGCGTGCCGAAATACAGTGCGGCCAAAGCGCCTCGTTGCTTGTCCTCTTTGCCAATGGCCGCTTCACAGGCGGCGATGAGTTGATCGGCGGCCTTGAAATCCCCGGGTATGGGGAGTCGCCAGTCGATGAGCGCGTTGTCCTCGCCCTTGGCAAGAGGCCGGATGACGGAACTGTCGCCTTTGGTAAAGGTGACATCCACGGCTTCTTGGCTGTCGAGGGCCAGCCACCACGCACCTGATGGTCCGGTGGTGGTCGAGACCTTCCCGGCCCGCACCACGACTCCTGCTTCGCCCTCGTCAGGATCGCAGGAGAAGTCGCGATCGTTATCGCGATACACCACCCCTCCAACGTATCGTTTCGCTGATCCGGTGCCCAGGACGATAACCACCGAGGACGTGTCCTTGGAGGTTGCGACAGCGACGCCAGCTTCACGCCAATTCGGCATAAGCGCATCTTTTCTGGCCAGGACCGCGACATCCTTTTTCTTGATATGGACGACACGGACTATCCAAGTGATGGCACTGTAATAGCCCACGGTGGGATTGGGAAAGTCCAGGGCCACCAGCGCAAGTCCTGATTTCGTTGGAGCGTAGCCAGCGGCACTCATCGCCGGGAGTACCTCATAGGCGGCCCCATGCTCGGGCTTCTTGCCGGCGCTCAATATGGCATGCGCGGCGGCATTCAATTGTGCGTTGAAGACAACTGGACTCAGCGGTTTAATTTTTTGAAACCCGTGGTTAAGAAAGGTGATATCGCCAGGCATTTTTCCCATGCGAATGAGATCGATCATATCCAATTCGACGACGCCGGGTTCTCGGCGATGTGCATTATGCAGTTCAAGGATGGCACGTTCATCGTGGGTCGGTGACTCGGTGGTGGTTGCGGCGTGTGCGGCCATGGAGCCCACGAACCACGCGACAATCATGGAAAGGAGTGAGAGGCGGGACATGAGTACACCTTAAGAATGGAATGGCAGGTGGAAATTGTGTGGGTTCCGCCCGGCCATTGCCGTTGTTGTCTGAAAAGGGATAGTGATCATCAATCCGAGTTATCTGGTTGCTTCATGGACTGCTCACGGCTGGTGGTCTATGGCTTGGCTGGACAGGCAGCACACGGGCGTTTGCCCCATGAGGCAGCAGAGGGGTATTCACCAGACGGTTGATGCCATTGAGTTCCATGGGATCAGGATTTCGATTCCGGCAGAATCTCCTCACGATGTGCGCGTACGTACGCGATACGTTGTTTGATCAGGCCGGGTCGGTGGAAACCCTCGCGGAAACGCTTGATCAGGGCCGCTGACCGGTCCGCGATGGCCTGGGCACGCATGGCCGCCGCAAAGTCAATTGCGAACTGGGTCAAGGTGTCTTCATTCAAGGCCTTGTACGCCTCAATCAAAACCTCGACTGGTGGCAACATGGGAGTCGGACCGGTCGACATCCGGGCCACGTCGCTCAAGCTGTTGCCATTGGAGATGGCGGTTTCATAGGCGCGGATCGTATAGATATGGCGCAGGGTCGGGGACAGCACCTCAACAACGCCGGCACAATGCCCAGCTGCGATGATCATGCGCAGTGCTTCCTGGCTGAGCGCAGGCAGGATCATCGTGTCGGATGTGAAATCCTGTACGGTGATGCTCGGCAGTTGTGGTGGACTGTGTAGCTTCAACGCCGAAGGCCCATCGCTGCCGATACGGATAATCGCGTAAACAGTGAAGACCATGCCGCACGCCGCAACGGTCACCCACACCAGGCCGTTCTTCAGCTTGATGATCATTTTCGATCCCACATGGTATCGAGGTTGGCGAAGGGGACGCTGCCATCGTTCTTTCCGAGAGCCGTCGGCTGGTAGAAGGCGTTGGTGTCATAGGCGCCGTTTCCATGTATCGCTTCGGCGTGCCCGTCGGCCAGCAGGATGACCAGGGTCCGGCCATTACGGTGGGCCGGATAGACTTTCATCACTCCGTTGGCATCGATTCTCCATGAGGTGGGGAAATAGGGATAGCTCGATTCGGTCGCGATGAGCGTGGCGGTGGGTTTTCCGAGTCGCTGCATTTGGGCAGGAATGCCGACATAATCCGAAGTGCCTCCGGCGATGCCGCCGCTATCGCCACCCAAGCCCTGCTGGTTGAAACCGATGCTGACCGCAAGTGACGCATAGGCAGAGCTCACACTGCGCCGATCGGTCGAGCAGAAATAGATGCGCGAGGCTCCACTTGCCTGCGTTTCTTCGGAGATGGTCCTGTACCAGGGGGTGTTAAAGGCTGGACCGGGCAGGCCGTAGGGGAACATGCCGTCATTGTCATTGGTGTAATTGGCAAGTTGCAGGAAGATCTGCCGCTTTCGGTTGATGCAGTCAACTGTCAAGGCGCTATCTCGAACCATGCCCACGGCCGGCAACAGCAACGCAAGGAGAGCGGCGATGATCACGATCACCACCAGCAGCTCGATCAGGGTGAATGCCTTGCGTTTCATCATAGTACATGCATTCCAGTAAGCCGGGCGAAGATGCCGTTTGCCAAGCTTGGCGGGTCATCTCCTCTCTCATCGTAGGAGTGCTTTCCTGACAGACAATGTGGGATTCCTCAGTGTGTGATCTATGCCTTCTCCTGGCGCATCCGCCGGATGATCTCTGGCGATAAGGGGAATTTGATCGTCAGGTACATACAGATGAGGAACGGTATCATGGGAGCCAGGACGAAGGCGGTTCTCAGGAATTGGATGGTCTCCGGGCTTTGCACATGCAACTTGCCATTGAATCCGGAATGGGCGACGAGGAACCCGAAGATGGTGGGAAACACGGCAAGTGCCAGTTTGATGGCCCAGTTCCACAGGGCGGTGAAAATCCCTTCGCGGCGAGTCCCGTGTTTGATTTCGTCGTAGTCGCAGGCATCGGCGAGCATGGGCAGGGTCAGCACCCAGGTGCAGGCGATGCAGGTTTGTATCAGTGCCGAGAACAGGATCTGCAGCTCGGGCATCTTCGGGTTGAACAGCAACGGGCTGGCCAGGAAGGCGAGGACCATGAGGCATTGAGAGGTCAATAGGACCGGTTTGCGTCCGAACCGCGTCACCACGCGCCCGACGAACAAGGCGGCGAACAATCCGAGGATATTGCCAATGACCGTGCCATAGAACATCAATTCGGATGCATCGGCCTTGGTCTTGGCGAGGCTGGCAGCAATGGCTTCGGGCGAAAGACCGGGCGTGGAATCACCTGGGAACACAATGGCCAGATCGATGAAGTAGATGAAATACATGTCCAGGCAGTATCCGATCAAGGTGAAGAATATGATTCCCACCGCGATCAGGAATGGCTTGTTGTGTAGTGCCGCCTTGACCCCACTGAAAAAGCCGACCTCCTCCGCCTTTTCTTTGGCGATGACCGGCGGCAGTTCGGATTCCTTGCAGAAAATTGCGGCCAAGAGTCCAAGGACAACGATCAGAACACCCAGGCCCAAGCCAACGAGGCGAACATTTTCCAACGGAGTTCCGCCGAGTGAAAGGCCATATTTACCCCAGGAGTTATTCACCAGCGGCATGATGCAGGGGATGATGGTGATGAGCGTAAAGCTGTTGGCTGCTGCACGGAAGCCGAAGAGGCTGGTTCGATCCTGGTCATTCTTCGACAGGCCCAGGCCCAGCGCCAGATACGGCACGGTATAGAATGCGTAGGCCGTGAAATACAGGATGGAGGCGATGAGGAAGTAGAAGAACAGCCCATTTTCAGGCAGGGGATTTCCCTGTTGGTCCTTGGTTGCCAGCCAATCAGGCGGCATCCAGCTGAATCCCTCGGTCAAGAAGGGTGGCGGTGCAAACAAGGCGAGGCACAAAATGCCCGACAGAATGGCCCCCACCGCAATAAATGGACGACGACGCCCCCAGCGAGTACGGGTTCGGTCGGACCATTGTCCCACGAGGGGGTCGGTGAACGCTTCCCAGAGTCGGGGGAGGGAGATGGCCAAGCCGATCAACGCGGCGGATACCCCCAGTTCAACGCTATAGATTGCCATGCCCAGCGTGGCGACCACGTTGTTCATGATCACATCGGGTATGTAACCGGCACCATAAGTGAGCTTGGTGGCGAACGACAGCCTGGGTTGATCCTGGTCTGGCGCGGTTGGTGACGCTGGAGTTTCGGTCAAGTGACCCCCATGGGTTGGGTTGAGTGAGGATACCACAGATTCCAAATATTTGCTGTAACAATATTTGTGACAGCAGATATGGATGTGGTCTGGGGTGGCGAGAGAGCGTCCCTCGGCCGCGTGCCGCCGGTATTACTTGGTCGCATCGGCATTCTTTGCCGAGAGCGTAATGATGCGCGGCAGGCGATCGTTGGTGGCGTAGGGGCAGAAGGTGATCTCGACGGTCTTGCCGGCGGTGAGCACTGCGCTCAACTGCTCGTTGGAATTCTGACGCAGCATCACCTTCAGCGGAGGGATCTTGATGCTGGTCCAGCCCCACATGGCCGACAATTCGTAGCGATTGCCGTTGTCGAGTTCGATGATGCCGTTGGTCATCTCGCCCTTGGCTCGTGGCGGGGTGAAAGATTTGATCCGACCTGCATCGATACCGTGGGTCGCCGCCACCTCGATCGCCTTGCCGGTCTTCTCGTCAATCACTAGGTCGACCCGGTCCTTGTCCTTCGGCGTGCCTTTCGCGGGGGGGGTGCCGAACGCGGTCCGGGTGGATTTGGCCTGATCGTCCAGGGGCACGAAGATGGGATTGTCCATCCACAGCGTGGGGTCCTGGGTGTTGATCAGGATGCCGCCCTTGGTGTTGCCGGCAAAGATCCCTGAGAGTTTACGCGGCAGGGCGCGGAGGCGGTCGTCGATGGGGGCCACCTCCAGCGGGATCACCAGCTTGCCGCCGTCGACGGCGATGGCGCCTTCGGCGTTCTCCTTGGCCAGGGCAATGCGGTAGCGATTGACGCCCCACTGTGGAAGTTTCTCCACCGTGTAGGCGGTGCCGTCCTTCACGTTGCCAAGTTCGACGCGGCAGCTCAGGGAATTTTCGACCTTCACCTCCAGTTCGCATTCGGCGGTTCCAAGCCGCAGCAGTTCCACGATGGCTATCTGGTCGTCGTCCGGCAGCTTGATTGTGACTGGGTAGTCGGCGAGCTGACCGTGGCCGCGGATGGCGAAACGGGCCGGGAGTATCAAAGATGTCGCGCCCGAAAGGGCCTTGTAGGCGCTCACGTAGCGGCCCTGGTCCGCCAAGGCGTTGGCCGCGGCGATGGTGGCCGTCGCGCCGCCCAGGGCGCGGAAATCGGTCAGGGCGCGC
>JBILDK010000471.1:0-2805 GCA_044352625.1 Planctomycetota bacterium | reverse complement strand
GGTGGCTGCGCGCCTGAGCGCACTCGGCGCGTCCATGCCCCCGGTTCCTGACCCGCAGGTGGCGCGCGAACTCCGCCACGCCGTGGCCGAGGCCACGCTGGCTGCCGAACGCGGCGCCGCCCGCCGCCGCCACGATGGCGCTGCGCTGCGCGCCCTCGCCCCACGCTGGCAGGCGGTCGCCGACAGCCACGCTGACCTGTGGCGTCAGCGCTGCCGCGAAGGTGGACTGCGCGACAGCCTCGCCCGCACTCACGCCCTCATCGCCGGACTGTTGCACGCATGATTCCGCCCCAGGACCGCAAACGCATCCCGCGCAAGTTTCTCGACGCTGATGCCGGGGATGTGCCACCGCCTCAATCAACCCCGGCACGCGCAGTCGAACTCGGACCGCCCACCACCCGACGCTTGGTGGTGGGCTGCATGACCGGCACCTCGCTCGATGGCTTGGATGCCGCCCTGGTCGCGATCGAAGGTCACGGCCTGGCCCTGCGCCCGAGCCTGGTGGCGACCCATAGCGTCGAACTTGGCACGCTCGGCCCCCAGTTGCGCGCCCTGGCCGAGCAGGTGCCGATGAGCGCCGGCGCCATCGCCCGACTCAATGCCGATTTCGCTGCGCTGCATGCCGCTGCCATCACCACCCTGCTCGCCGGGCGCCGGGCCAACCTTATCAGCGTCCACGGCCAGACCGTCTACCACGCGCCGCCGATCAGCTGGCAACTCTTCAATCCCGCACCCCTGGCCCGGGCCCTGGGCACGCCGGTGGTGTGCGATCTGCGTGCCGCCGATCTCGCCGCTGGCGGCCAGGGCGCGCCGCTGACCCCGCTCGCCGACTTGGTGCTGTTCGGCCATCAACGCGAACGCCGGGTGATCGCCAACCTCGGCGGTTTCTGCAATCTCACCCGCATCGGTCCAGGCCGCGATCCGGCACGGGTCGTGGGGCGCGACCTGTGCGCCTGTAATCAGGTGCTCGACGGCCTGGCGCGCAGCGTGCTGGGGCAGGCCTTTGACCAGGGCGGCGAGGTGGCGCTGGTGGGCCGCGTGCGCCCGGCACCGTTCAAGACCCTGGTGGCGCTGCTTTCTGGCCAAGGCGCTGAAGGTCGCTCGCTGGGTACCGGCGATGAGTTGCAGGCGTGGCTCTCGCGTACGCGTAAAATTCCTGCCGCCGATCTCGCGCGCACCGCCTGCGCCGCGGTGGCCCAGGTTTTGGCCACCGCGGCGGCCGGTGCCGATCGCCTGGTGCTGGCGGGCGGCGGGGTGCGCAACCGCGCCCTGGTGGCCGAATTGGGCGAACGCGCGGGCATGCCGGTGCAGGCCAGTGACACCCTTGGCGTGCCTGCGGCCTACCGCGAGGCCATGGCCTGGGCGGTGCTCGGCGCCTTATGCCAGGATCGGGTGCCGATCACCTTGCCGCAGGTCACCGGGGTTGCTTCTGCACCGATTGCGGGGATGTGGGTGCTGCCATGAACCGCATCGACAACGCGGAACCGCTGCCGGATCGGTCGCACATTGTAACCGAACAGCGCAATCCGGGCTCGACTGGGTTGCATCGGCTTGACCCTGCCGGGATCGTCGCGGTGATGGTGCGCGAGCAGCAGGCGGTTGATGCGGCCTTTGCGGCCGCGGCTCCGGCGATCAGCGCATTTGTCAGCGCGATCGAGGACGGCTTCTGGCGCGGAGGTCGTCTGGTGTATCTCGGCGCTGGCACCAGCGGGCGGCTGGCGGTGCTCGATGCCAGCGAGATCCCACCCACGTTCTGCCTCCCACCCGAACGCATCATCGGCCTCATTGCTGGTGGCGACGGTTCCCTACGTGCATCCAGCGAAGGCCGCGAGGACGAAACTGACGGCGCGCTGCCCGAGTTGGAGCGCCTCGGCCTGGGTCCCGACGACGCGGTGCTCGGCATCGCCGCCGGTGGCACCACGCCGTATGTGCGCGGCGCCGTGGAGTGGGCCGCGCGACTGCCCCGACCGCCGGTGACGGGCCTGCTGACCTGTGCGCCCTGCGCCCTGCCGACGGGGTGCGGCCATCTGCTGCTGCTCGCCACGGGGCCCGAGATCCTCACCGGCTCGACCCGACTCAAAGCTGGTACCGCCACCAAGCTTGCGCTCAACGCGATCTCCACTGCATTGATGGTGCGCGGCGGGTTGGTTTATGACAATCTCATGGTCAATGTGCGGGCCAGCAATGTGAAGCTGCGCGACCGCGCGGCGCGGATCGTCGGCGCGCTCACCGATGGCGACCGTGAGGCCGCGTTGCGCCGGCTCGACGCGGCGGGTGGAGCGGTGGCGGTGGCGGTGGTCATGTTCCGCCGTGGCTGTGACCGCGCCGCCGCCGCCGCGCTGCTCGTCGCCGCCGGTGGCCGCTTGGCGGCGGTGATCGACGACTGACTTTTCAGCGGCCTTCGCCGCCTCGGCGGCAAAGAGGCTGGCGAGGTCACCTTCGAATAGGCCCGGCCGTGATCGGGCAGCGCGGTGCGGTGAGGGAGTTGGGCTCATGCCGACAACCTGAGAGCCTGAGCAGAAACCCCTGACCGAGGAGACGGCGGGGATCGTCGAGTGACCGCAAGGAAGACGAAACGAAGCGATACTGGAGGTATCGTGAGTGGAGTCTGACGCCGCGGGCGCCGACGAGATCCGACGTATCCGACCGAAGGGGTTTTTGCTCAGGCTCTGAGCAGGCCGGCACGGAAATGTTCACCGGGATGTGGGCCGGATGAGGCCGAAACGGGATGCGTCCTCGGGTAACCTACCCGCGCAGCACGGCCAGCGCCGCACGTAGCAGCCCTTCCGGCGCCATCTGCGGCTG
>JBILDK010000470.1:0-2806 GCA_044352625.1 Planctomycetota bacterium | reverse complement strand
TGGGTGATCACGCAGCTCACCCGGGTCAGCGCCGCCAGCCGGCGCAGCGCCGGCACAGCAATCGCGGGCGTGCCCATAAACACCGTATTCAACATGCGTCAGGCATCGCCGCTGCGCGTAGCGTCGCACATGGGTTAGCGGCCGCGAGCGAGGGCGATCAGGCGCTGGTCGAGCTCCTTGGCCAGGGCCTGGCCGAGGTTCACCGCCAGGCGGTCGCTGGCCAGGATCTCGTCGGCTCCGTCGCCCCGGGCCACGATGCGCAGGGGCTCACCGCCTGCATCGCCGGTGAGGATGCCATCAAGGCGCTGGACACCGTCGATGTAGCGGCTGGTGACCTGGAGCGAGGTCTTGAGGGTGATGATCCCCGTATCGCCCGCGAGCCAGCCGAGGCGGAACAGCTCGGCCTTGATGGTGGGCAAGGTCGCCGCTACCGCCTGGTCGCCATCGATCGCCACCGGGATGCGCGACAGGGCAGAGCGCACGCGGGCGAGCTGGGCGGAGCGGTCGATCACCGGTGCTGTATCTGCGGCATTGAGCTGACGCCGGGCGGCGACGATCGCCTCACGCTGCGGCCACAGCGGGGCCGCCTCGCGCAACAGGCGGATGGCGTCCACCGCGCCGCCATCGGCGGGCAGGCGGGCATCGGCTGCGGCCAGCGCCGCCTCGGTCGCCTGGAGTTGGGCATCAAGCTCTGCCAGCCAGGCGCTGCGGTTGAAGCTGACCAGGGCGCGAGTGGCGTGGTCGCCGTCATAAATCTCTTCGACGGTAGCCGCTGGCGGCGTGGGAAGCGGTGCGGCCGCCGGGGTCCCAGCGAGGGTCATGAGGCGTTCATCAGGAAAAGCCGGTCCAGGAGTGGCGACCGAACCCAGGCGCATAGCGATGAGGCGTTGGCCACTGGCCACCGCGCCCTCGTGGTTGCCCGGCAGATCCGCACCCACGGCGTACCAGCGTTCGCCATCCAGGGGCGGGTTGGCGTACCACGCGGGTTGGCGGGAGCAGGCGCTCACGAGCAGGGTGGCAAGGAGTGGAAAGAGGGCGGTGCGGCGCATGAGCGCGTGGTACCACGTCAGTCCGGCCGCGCCACGCGCGCTTGCTCAGCCGGCGCGAGCCCGACCGTGCCGCCATGACGCCAGTCGACCACGCCGCCATCATCCGTACCTGGGCCGAGGGCCGTCGCGCGGCGCACATCGAGGCCGATCTCGCCGACCCGGCGCATCCCGCCTGGGCCGCCATCGCGGCCCTCGCCGACGCCGCAGACCACGATGACGAGGCGCTGCGCAATGCCGGATTGGGCGCATTGTTCGCCGGCGTGGTCGAGCCGCTCAATGACGGCTTCAGTGCCGGCGGACGCGCCGCCTATGCCCGGCTGTTCGCCCACGCGGTGTGGCGCGTTTGCGCCCGCGAGCCGCGTCTGGCCCAGCGCCTCGCGGTCTGGGGCGTGGCCGACGAGGCGGCCCTCCACGTTCGCTACCAGGCGGCGCGGGCCGGCCGCCATCCCCTGCCAGGCACGGTGGCGAAGGTGGTGGTGCTCAGCCGCGTGACCATCGGCGCCGACGTGCTGCTGGCGACGGTGGCGCTGCAGCGGCTCCATCACCGCCATCCCGGCGCGGAACTGGTGTTGCTCGGTGATGCCAAGCTCGCGCCACTTCTCGGCGGCCTCCCGCAGGTTCGGGTCCGGCCGATCAGCTACGCCCGGCGCGGTCCCTTGCGTGAGCGGTTGGCGAGTTGGCTGGCGGTGGCGGATGCGGTGGCGGACGAGGCTCCGGACCTGGTCCTCGCTCCCGACTCGCGCCTCGACCAGCTCGGCATCCTACCGGTGTGTGCGGTGGAACGCTACGCCCTGTGGGAAAACGTCCGTCCCGACGGCGCGGCTCCGCTCAGCCTGGCGGCGCAGTTCGACGGCTGGCTGGCGGACCGCCTGGACCTGCCGCGCGTTCCCGCCTGCCTGCCCCGGGTGGCCTTCACCCCGGCGGCCGGCGCGCTCGCCGCGCGGCTGGTTGCGGCTTGCGGGCCTGGCCGGCTGGCGGCGGTGAAGCTCGACCATGGCGGCAATCCCGCCAAGGCCCTGCCCCGGGCGGCCGAGGTCTATCTGCTGGCGGCACTGCGTGCCCGTGGCTGGCGTATCCTGCTCGACCGCGGCTTCGGTACCGACGAACTGACCTCCAGCGATGCGTTGTGCGCCGCTGCCGGCCTGGTGCCGGTGGACCTCGACGACAGCGGCAAGGGCCTCGGCCGGGCGGTCGAGGAACTTGCCCCGGGCTCCCTGGCGGACGCGACGGTGGTACGGTTCCACGGTTCGATCGCGGGTTGGGCCGCAGCTCTCTCGGCGTGCGGCCTGGCGCTGAGCTACGACAGCGTCGGCCACCACCTGGCGGCGGCCCTGGGCATCCCGCTGGTCACAGCCTTCACCGGCCACAGCGATCCAGCCTTCGCCATCGCCTGGCAGCCCCGTGGCCCAGCGCTGGTGACGGTGGTGGAGATTCCCACCGCGTCCAAGGACGACCCGGCCCAGTGGGAGCGGGTGGCGGCCGCCCTGCCGCTCAGCGGGTGAGCGGCGAAACTGAATCGCCGTCGCGCTGAAACGCATGGCGTTGGTGAGCAAAGGGGCATGCATCAGTCGTTGATTCAGAGCTATCGAGCATGTTCCGCGCTCACCCGCTGGGTGAGTTCGAAAAAAGGAAGTAGAGTAGGGACCAGGCACACCCTGGTCCCCCTCGTCAAACCGGACTGGCGGATTTCCCGCATCCGGCTTTCCCGGCAGGTTCATCGGTTGGCTTTCGCAGTGGGAAGCGCAAGCAGCGTGAGG
>JBILDK010000469.1:0-2807 GCA_044352625.1 Planctomycetota bacterium | reverse complement strand
CGTTGGCGGCGGCGGCGCCGATGTTCGAGGTCATGATCACGATGGTGTTGCGGAAATCGACCGCGCGGCCGAACGAGTCGGTGATGCGGCCCTCCTCCATGACCTGCAGCAGCATGTTGTAGACGTCGTTGTGGGCCTTCTCGATCTCGTCGAACAGCACCACGCTGTAGGGCTTGCGGCGCACCTTCTCGGTGAGCTGGCCGCCCTCCTCGTAGCCGACGTAGCCGGGGGGCGCGCCCACCAGGCGGCTGGCGTTGTGCTTCTCGCTGTACTCGCTCATGTCGATCTGGATGAGCGCGCCTTCGCTGCCGAACATGAACTCGGCGAGGACCTTGCAGAGCAGCGTCTTGCCCACGCCGGTGGGGCCGACGAAGAGGAAGCAGCCCACCGGGCGCTTGGGATCCTTGAGCCCGGCGCGGCTGCGGCGCAGGGCCTTGGCCACGGCCTGGATGGCGTCCTTCTGGCTGATCACGCGCTGGTGCAGGACGCCCTCGAGTTCGAGCAGGCGCTTGGACTCGCCCTGGTCGAGACGCTTGAGCGGGATGCCGGTCATCGCCGCCACCACCTCGCTGATGATGTGCTCGTCGACCGTGCCGCAGAGCTCCTTGGTCTTCTCCAGGTCCTTCTTCTTCAGCTCCGCCAGCTCCTTCTTCTTGCGCTCGGCGCGATCGCGGAAATCCGCGGCCTTCTCATAGTCCTGGTTGAGGACCGCCTCGCTCTTGGACTTGTCCAGCTCCTTGATCGCCAGCTCAACCTCCTTGTACACCGGCGCCTTGGACGAGCTGCGCAGGCGCAGCCGTGCGCCTGCCTCGTCGATCACGTCGATGGCCTTGTCGGGCAGGGCGCGGCCGGTGATGTAGCGCTCGCTGAGCTTGACCGCGGCGGCCACCGCCTCGTCGGTGATCTTCACCCGGTGGTGCGCCTCGTACTTGTCGCGCAGGCCGAGCAGGATCTTGATCGCGTCCTCGGGCGAGGGCGGGTCGACCACGATCGACTGGAAGCGCCGTTCCAGCGCGCCGTCCTTCTCGATGTATTTGCGGTACTCGTCGAGGGTGGTGGCACCCACCACCTGCATTTCGCCGCGGGCGAGGGCGGGCTTGAGCACGTTTGACGCGTCGATCGCGCCCTCGGCTCCGCCGGCGCCCACCAGGGTGTGCAGCTCGTCGATGAAGAGGATGATGTTCTTGGCCTGCTTGACCTCCTTCATCACCGCCTTGATGCGCTCCTCGAACTGGCCGCGGTACTTGGTGCCGGCGACCATGCTGGCGAGGTCGAGCTGGATCACCCGGCGGTTGGCGAGCAGGTCCGGGACCTCGTGCTTGACGATCGACTGCGCCAGGCCCTCGGCGATGGCGGTCTTGCCCACGCCCGGGTCGCCCAGCAGCACCGGGTTGTTCTTGGTGCGGCGGCAGAGGATCTGCCACAGGCGTTCGATCTCGGTGGCGCGGCCGATCACCGGGTCGAGTTCGCCGGCCTCGGCGGCGGCGGTGAGGTCGCGGCCGAAGGCGTCCAGCGCCGGGGTTGCGGATTCGCCCTTTTTCACCGGCTTGTCCTTGGCCTCAGGGCGGCCCGGGGCCGCCTCGGCGGTGGCGGTGGCGGCCTTGGCCACATCGCTGGCGCCGAGCAGGTCGAGGATCTCGTTGCGCACGTCCTCGAGCTTGAGGTCGAGGTTGATCAGCACCTGGGCGGCGACGCTGTCCTGCTCGCTCAGCAGGCCGAGGAGGATGTGCTCGGTGCCGATGTAGGGATGGCCGAGGGCGCGGGCCTCCTCGGCGGCGAGTTCGAGCACGCGCTTGGCCTGGGGCGTGAACGGCAGCGGGCCGCTGGGCGCGGCCTTGTCGCTGATCACCACCAGCTTCTCGACCTCTTTACGCACCTTGTCCACATCGACCGAGAGGTTGCTCAGCGCGGTCACCGCCACGCCGCTGCCCTCCTTCACCAGGCCGAGCAGCAGGTGCTCGGTGCCGATGTAGTCATGGCGGAAGCGCTCGGCTTCCTTCTGGGCCAGCTGGATGATCTTGCGCGCGCGGTCGGTGAACTTGTCGAACATGATCGGTGGTTGGTGGCTGGTGGTTGGTGGTTGGTGGACAGCCGGTGACAGGGTATGGCGCGGGAAACCCGCGCCAGCGGAGGCGGATCAGCGGCCGAGCAGGGCGTCGCGGACCAACTGTGCGCGCGTGGCATCGCGCGCCGCGGGTTCGTCAAGACCAGGCAGGCAGAGTTGCAGATGCGCCGGCTGGGTGATGCCCGCGAGGCGGTCGAGGACGGCCCACTGCAGGCCCTCCGCCGCCGAAGGCAGCACGCCCAGGGCCAGTCCCAGGCGCAGCCAGCCGAGATGCTCGCCGACCTCGTCGCCGGTGAGCACACGGGCATGGGTGAGCAGGCCCCAGGCCCGCCACACCTTGTCCTCGAGCCGCGGCCGGGCATGGGTCAGCAGGCGCTCGCGGGCGAGGCGTTCGGCCTCGACCACGCGCTCCACCGCCGCGGTCACCGCACAGACCAGACCATTTTCGTCGCAACCCAGCGAACGCAGATTCGAGATCTGGTAATGATTGCCACCCGCATCGCTGCCCTCGCCGTGGCGACCGCGCACGGTCAGGTGCAGCTTGGCCAGGCCGCGCAGGATCGGCTTGAGGCCATCGCTCTCGGCCAGCGCCGGCAGATGCAACATCACCGATGCCCGCATCCCGGTGCCAAGATTGGTGTGGCAGGTGGTGAGGTAACCAAGCTGCGGATCCACCGCATAGGGCACCAGGGCCTCAATCCGGCGGTCGAGTTCAACCGCAGCGACCAAGGCAGCAGGCAGC
>JBILDK010000467.1:0-2808 GCA_044352625.1 Planctomycetota bacterium | reverse complement strand
CTTGATGCCGCCGACCACGGTGGTGACCGAGGCCGGGGGCTTGGCGGTGCCGGCGGCGCACACCAGTGCCGTGAGGTTGCCGCGGTTGATGAGGAAGTCGCGGGCGCCCTCCACCACGGCGCGATCGGTGGCCGCAGCGGCATCAAGGTGGGCCTCCAGCGCCACACCATCGGCGAGGCTGACGAGGTTGCGCACGTTGCGTACCGCCGTGACCACCGCCTGGACCTGCGTCATGGCCGCGCTGACACTGGGGGCGGCGAGTCCAGGGGCCACTTCGGGCCACGCCTCGGTCATCAGGAATCGGCCGCTCCAGGCGTTGCCGCCGGTGACGGCGGCAAGCTGCTGCCACAGGTGCTCGGTGAGGAACGGCATGCCCGGATGGAGCAGGCGCAACGCCTGTTCGAAGGCATGCGCCAGCACCCGCGCGGCCACGTCCGCGTCCTGGCCGCCGGCCTTGAACTGACGCTTGGCCCATTCCACGTACCAGTCACAGAGGTCGTCGCGGAAGAAGCGGTAGGCACCGTTGGCGTAGTCATTGTAGCGGAAGGCCTCCAGCGCGGCGGTGCAGTCGGTGGTGACCTGTTGCAGCCGGTCGAGGATCCAGCGCTCGGGGAAGCCGAGGCTGAGCGCGGCAACCTCGCTCGCCGTCGGGATGTTCTTCAGGCCGTGGGTTTCGAGATTCATCAGCACGAAGCGGCCCGCGTTCCACACCTTGTTGGCGAAATTGCGCCCGGTCTCGAATTTCGCGGGCGACAGCTTGAGGTCCTGGCCCTCGGTGGTCATGTCCAGGAGCGTGTAGCGCATGGCGTCGGCGCCGTAGCCCGGGCAGGTGTACTCCTTGCCGAGGTAGCTCTGGGTGCCGCCCTGGATCATCACCAGCGGGTCGATGCCGTTGCCCTTCGATTTCGACATCTTGTCGCCGCGCTCGTCGAGCACCGTGCCGTGGATGTACACGTCGTCGAATGGCCGCACCTGATTCACGAACAGGCTGGTCATGACCATGCGCGCGACCCAGAAGAAGATGATGCCGCGGTCCGTGACCAGGGTGCTGGTGGGGAAATACCGCGCCATCTCGGGGGTCTGGTCCGGCCAGCCGAGGGTGCTGTAGGGCCACAGCGCCGACGAGAACCAGGTGTCGAGGACATCGCGGTCCTGCGCGATCTGGGTCGACCCGCAGTGGGCGCAGGCGGTGGGATCGGTGAGTTCGACGGTATGCTTGCCGCAGGTGGCGCACAGCCATGCGGGGATGCGGTGGCCCCACCAGATCTGGCGCGAGATGCACCAGTCGCGGACCTCGCCCAACCACTGGCCATAGACCTTGCCCCAGCGGTCCGGGTGGAAGTGCAACCGGCCCTCGCGGGTCTCGGCCAGGGCCTTCTCCGCCAGCGGGGCCATCTTCACGAACCACTGCTCGGTCACCATCGGTTCGATGGGCGCGTTCGAGCGGTAGCTGTGGCCGACGGCGTGGCTGATCTCGGTGGAACCCAGCAGCACGCCCAGGGCCTCGAACTCCTTCAGCAGCGCCTTGCGGCAGGCGAAGCGCTCCTGGCCGGCGTAGTGCGCCGCCTCGGCGGTCATGGTCCCGTCGAAGCCGATGCAGCGCACCAGCGGCAGGTCGTGGCGCTTGCCGACCTCGTAATCGTTGGGGTCGTGGGCCGGCGTGATCTTCACCGCGCCCGAACCCTTCTCGGGATTGGCGTGCTCGTCGCCGACGATGGGGATCTCGCGCCCGATGATGGGCAGACGGACCTTCTGCCCGATGAGGTGCTTATACCGCGGATCCTCGGGATTCACCGCAACGGCGGTGTCGCCAAAGAACGTCTCCGGCCGGGTCGTCTCGACCACGATGTACGCCCCACCCCCCGTGGCGTCGTCGGATTCCGACGACCGGACGACCGGACGACCGGACGACCGGACGATCTCATATTTCAGCTTCCACAAATGCCCATTCTTCTCGATCATTTCCACTTCGTCATCAGCGAGCGCGGTCTTCTGCACCGGGCACCAGTTCACCATGCGCGTGCCGCGATAGATCAGGCCGGCATCGAACAGGCGCTTGAACATCACGCGCACCGCCCGTGACAGGCCCTCGTCCATGGTGAAGCGCGCCCGCGACCAGTCGCAGGACGCGCCCAGGGTGCGGAGCTGGGTGACGATGGTGCCGCCGCTCTGCTCCTTCCACGCCCACACCCGCTTGAGGAACGCCTCGCGGCCGAGGCCGTCGCGGGTCTGGCCCTCGGCCTGGATCTGCTTCACCACCACCGACTCGGTGGCGATGCCGGCGTGGTCGGTGCCGGGCTGCCACAAGGTGTCGAAGCCCTGCATGCGCCGCCAGCGGATGAGGGTGTCCTGCAGCGTGTTGTTGAGCGCGTGGCCCATGTGCAGCACACCGGTCACATTCGGCGGCGGGATGGCGATGGTGTACGACGGCTTTCCGGCGCGCTTTCCAGCCCCAGCCTTGAAGCAGCCGGCGTCCTCCCAACGGCGATAGACGTCGCCTTCGATGGTGGTGGCGGCGTAGCTGGTCGGCAGGTCGAGGGGCATGGGTCGCTCCGGGGGCGCGGACGATACCGCGCTGATCCGAGCGGCAATGGCTGCGCGCTTCCCTTCCTCGGTTCCGCTGGCATAAGCCGTTCATGCGTCCCGCCGCCACCGTCGTGCTTTGGCTTGCGTCCACCACCTGAGGTGAGCCGGTAAGCGCAGTTCGTCCTGTCGCGGCCCGCTCATCCGAGCGGGCCGCTTCCATTGGCCCAGGCGGATGCCGGGCCGCCTGGGCCGTCATCCCTCTCGGCCGAGGTCCAGCCGTGT
>JBILDK010000468.1:0-2808 GCA_044352625.1 Planctomycetota bacterium | reverse complement strand
CGTGCTCGCGACCTGGGCCGGGCGCTGGGATCCGGCTGTACCGCGGCGCATCATCAATATCACCTCGGTTTCGGGCGTCGGTGGCCGGGCCGGGATGACCAACTACTGCGCGGCGAAAGCGGGCATGATCGGTTTCACCAAAGCCCTGGCACGCGAGCTCGCTGGCAAAGGCGTGACCGTCAACGCCGTCGCTCCGGGAGTGATCGACACCGAGGCCCTGGCCCATCTCGATCTCGCGCGCTTCCTGCCCGAGATCCCGCTGGGTCGCACCGGTCGCACTGAGGAGGTCGCTGATGCGGTAGCTTTCCTCGCCTCGGCGCGCGCCAGCTACATCACCGGTCATGTGCTGCACGTCGATGGCGGAATGGTGATGTGATGGAGGTTGTCGCCCCCGCCCCCGTCCCCGCGCCGATCTTGTGGAGCGAGACCCGCCGACGCATGGCCGCCGACCGGGCTCGCGTTTTGGACGCCCTCGCAACCATGCCCGGACAGCGGCCCTGGCTGCTCATTGTGCATCCGTGCTATCTGTGCCTGTGGCTGCATCGCCTCGCGCACCATTTCCACACTCGGCGCGCCTTCCTGCGCTCGCGTTTCTGTTGGCACCTTGGCCTGATGCTCACCGGGGCCGATATATCGCCCATGGCGGACCTGGGTGGCGGCTTGTTCATCTCCCATCCCTCGGGCATTGGTCTGATTGGCCGCTTGGGTGAACGTTGCACCCTGCATGCCCAGTCCGGAGCAGGCGGCGGCAGTGGTTTGACCACTGACATTGGTGCCGGTCCAGGACTGCCTGTGCTGGGTGATGACGTGGTGCTGGAACCGGGCGCGCTGGTATTCGGCCCTGTCAAAATCGGCAACCGGGTCCATGTCGGCGTCCGCTGCACGGTCACCAAGTCGTTACCCGACGGGAGCGTGGTCATACCGCTTGAACCCCGTGTACTGGTGCAAGATGACCCCGTCCGAGCCTGAACTGGGAATGAGATTGGCCTTACGCGCGGATTTACGCCAGTTTGCCACCTATTCGGCCGGGTTGATGCGCCAGCGTACCGGCTGGGTGCGGACCATCAGCTTACTGTTGTCGCCGCCAATGCTGTGCTGCTTGTTGCACCGGATCGCCCATGCTTGCCACAGTCGTAACTGGCACGCGCTGGCCAGGGTTGCGTCGCGGATCAATCATGTCGTGCACCGCGTGGACATCGACCCCGGCTCGATGATCGGACCTGGATTGTACATCCCCCATCCGGTGGGCGTGGTGTTTCATGGCCACGCGGGGGCTGGGCTCACGCTTTATAGCCGGGCGGTGGTGGTGCCTGCCGGCCATGGACGCGGGGTGGTCAATGCACCGCAGCTTGGCAATGAAGTGACCGTGGGGGTCAATGCCGTGGTCAGCGGGCCGGTGCGGATCGGCCATCGCGCTTTTGTCGGCAGCAATGCGGCAATCGCCCGTGACGTGCCCGACCGCGCCTATGTCCTCGAACGGCCGCAGCAACGCATCATGAGGCCAGGATAGGATGGCCGCCATGGATCTTTCGATCATCATCGTCAACTGGAAGGTGCGTGATCTGCTTCGCGCCTGTTTGGACTCGATCTATGCCGAGGCCGAGATGCCCCGCGAGCAATTCGAGGTCGTGGTGGTGGATAACGACTCCCGCGATGGCAGCGTCGAGATGGTACGCAACGAGTTCCCGCAGGTGCGGCTCATCCCCAACGCCGACAACCCCGGCTTCGGCCGGGCCAACAACCAGGGCCTGACGCTGTGCAGCGGACGCTACGTCCTGCTGCTCAATCCCGACACGGTGGTCCTCGACCATGGCCTCGACCGCATGGTCCGACACCTTGATGCGAACCCCGGGATCAGCGTCCTGGGCTGTCGCTTGCTCAATGGCGATCGCACCCTGCAACGCTGGACCGGCGGCGCCTTCATCAGCGTGCCCACGGCGGCCTGCCACTACCTGTTCCTCGACAAGGTGCTACCCCGTGCGCTGCGCCCGCGGTCGCTCTATCTCGATGGCGACGTGGCCGGTGACGTGGACGTGGATTGGATCAGCGGCGCGGTGATGCTGCTGCGCCGCGAGCACCTGGCGCAGGGCATGTTCGACGAGAGCTTTTTCATGTATGGCGAGGACATGGAGCTGTGCAGCCGCATGGGCCGACTGGGGCGCGTGGTCTATTCGCCGGTAGCCTCGATCATCCATTACCAGGGCGCGAGCATGGCCCAACAGAGTGGCGAAGTGATGCTCAGCTCGCTCAAGGGTCCCCGCGCGTACTACCGTCTACGCCATGGTGGCACCTGGGTCTGGGCCATCGACCTGATCACCGCTGCCGGCTTCGCCCTACGCTGGGCAGCCTATACCGCCATGGCGCCGCTGCGTCGTGGGTGCTGGTCCAAAGCACGGTCAAGCCAGCAGTACCTGATCCGTTCCCTGCGCATCATGGGTGGAGGCTGATCATGGCGACCGACTTCACCGTGGCGATCGATGCCCACCACCTCGGCCACCGGCAGACCGGCAACGAGACCTACGTGCGCAATCTGGTCGAACACCTGGTGGCGAGTCCCGAGCCAGGGGTGCGGATCCGGGCGCTGCACACCGGGGGCGCCCCCGCGGCCTGGAGTGCGTTCGCCCGCCGCGTGTGGCCCCATGCGGCGCCCCTGCGCATCCCCTTTGCGCTGCCCTGGGCGCTGTGGCGAGAGCGGGCCGACGTCGCGCACTTCACCTACATCAAGCCGCCATTCTGTCCCTGTCCGGCGGTGGTCACGGTCCATGACATCTCATACGAGGTCTTCCCCGAATACTTCCATCCCATCGC
>JBILDK010000466.1:0-2810 GCA_044352625.1 Planctomycetota bacterium | reverse complement strand
GACCGTGGGCGCGGGCGCTGGGGAAGATGCCCGCATCGCTGGGCACGAGGATCCCGCTCAACGGGTCTGCCAAGGCCACGGCCAAGGCTGGGCGTGGCACCACCACCAGGCGTTGCCCGGGAAATCCATCAGGAACAAGCATACCAAAGGATCATCCAGATAATCAGGAGACAAGCCATGTCGTCCGCCCTCCGCCTGGGCAGAATGACGGCATGACCCTGGTCTTACCCCCCGCCCCCGCAACCCTTGCCAAGGCCCCGGTGAAAGGCTGGTCCGCGCCGGTCACGTTGCCGACCTACCGCCCGGCTCCGCCGGATCGCAATCCGATGTTCCTCGAAACCCGGGTGTACCAGGGTTCGAGCGGGCGGGTCTATCCGCTGCCCTATGTGGACCGCATCGCCGAGACGCCGGTGGACCACACCTGGGAGGCGGTCCATCTCGAGAACGACGTGGTGCGGGTGATGGTCCTGCCGGAACTCGGCGGGCGCATTCACGTCGGCCTCGATAAGACCAACGGCTACGATTTCTTCTATCGTCAGAATGTGATCAAGCCGGCACTGGTCGGTTTGGCCGGGCCGTGGTGCTCGGGTGGGGTCGAGTTCAACTGGCCCCAGCACCACCGCCCGGCGACCTTCATGCCAGTCGCCTGGGAGTTGGAGCACCACGCGGACGGCAGCGTGACCTGCTGGTGCTCGGACCACGATCCGATGGCGCGGATGAAGGGCATGCACGGCGTACGCCTGCATCCCGGATCCAGCGTGGTCGAGGTGGTGGCGCGGCTCGCCAACCGTACCGAGGACGTGCAGACCTTCTTGTGGTGGGCCAACCTCGCGACCCGCGTCCACGACCGCTACCAATCATTTTTTCCCACCGACGTGACCCATGTGGCGGATCACGCCAAACGCGCCATGAGCACGTTCCCGCGCGCCACCGGCCGCTACTACGGCGTGGACTACCCGGCGCGGGAGGCCGCCGGTCAGCGCGCCGTGGCCGAGCCGGACGTGCCGGCTGATGATTTGTCGTGGTACGCCAACATCCCGGTGCCCACCAGCTACATGATCCTCGGCACCGAGCAGGATTTCTTCGGCGGTTACGATCACGCCGCCCAGGCCGGGGTGGTCCATGTGGCCGACCACCATGTGGCCCCGGGCAAGAAGCAGTGGACCTGGGGCAACCATCCCTTCGGCCAGGCCTGGGATGCGAACCTCACCGATGGCGATGGTCCGTACATCGAACTGATGGCGGGCGTGTTCACCGACAACCAGCCGGATTTCAGCTTCCTCATGCCCGGCGAGGTGCGGACGTTCAGCCAGTGCTGGTGGCCGTTGCAGCGCATCGGCGTGGCCCATCAGGCCAACCGCGATGCGGCGCTGCATCTGGCGGTGGAGGGGTCCGCGATCCGCTGCGGCGTGTGCGTGAGCCGGGCCGTGACGGCCCGCGTGGTGCTCAGCGCCAAGGACCGCGAGCTGGCGGCCTGGGACCGGGACCTCGCGCCCGGAGCCGCACTGGTCGAGTCGGTGCCGCTGCCCCAGGGCACGGTCGCCACCGACCTGCGTTTGCGCGTAATCGAGGACGGCCGCGACCTGCTGACCTGGTCACCCACGGCGCGGGTGGAACGTCCGGCACCGCCCGCCGCCAGCGAACCGCCAGCGCCTGCCGACATTCCCAGCGCCGACGAGCTGTACCTCACCGGTCTGCATCTCTCCCAGTACCGCCATGCCACCCGCTGCCCCACCATCTACTGGCGCGAGGCCCTGCGCCGCGATGCGGGCGACAGCCGCTGCCTGACGGAGCTGGGCTGGTGGCATCACCGCCGTGGCGAGTTCGCCAGCGCCGTGGAACTGCTGCGTCGCGCCGTCGCGCGGCAGACCGTGCGCAATCCCAATCCCGCCGATGGCGAGGCGCTCTATGCGCTGGGCCTGTGCCTGCGCCAGCTCGGTGATCTCGGCGGGGCCGACAACGCCCTGGCCAAGGCCTGCTGGAACCAGGCCTGGCAAGGCCCCGCGCACCACGCCCGGGCCGAGCTGGCCTGCCGCCGAGGTGATTGGGTCGCCGCCAGCGACCATCTCGACCGGTGCCTGCGTGCCGGCAGCGACAACCTGCGGGCGCGCAACCTGCTGGTGATGGTCCTGCGCCGGCTCGGCGCCGAGGCCGATGGACTGCTCGCCGCCACCCGGGCCGTGGATCCGCTCGATGGCTGGAGCCGCCACCTGGCGGGCCTGCCCATTCCCGGTGACAACCAGGCGCGGCTCGACCTGGTCCATGATCTGATGCGGGCCGGACTGGTGGACGAGGCCCTGGTGGTGCTTGATGGCACCACGCCCACCGCCGAGGACGGCACCGCGCCGCTCATCGCCCTGCTGCGCGCGCGGCTGTGCGACCAGCGCGGCGATGCCGCCGGGTGCCGCGCCGCCCTCATGATGGCGCGCGCGGCCAGCCCCGACTGGTGTTTCCCGGCGCGGCTCGACGAACTGCCGCTGCTGGAGTGGGCCGCGACCGCCGATCCGGACAACGCCCGCATCCGCCATTACCTCGGCAACTGGCTGTACGACCGCCGCCGACACCGCGAGGCCATCATCCAGTGGGATGCCGCCACCCGGCTCGATGCGGATTACAGCGTCACCTGGCGCAATCTCGGCATCGCGCGTTTCAACATCCTGGGCAAGGCCGCTGGCGCGCGCACTGCCTACGATCGCGCCATCGCCGCCGATCCCGAGGATGCGCGGCTGTGGTACGAGCGCGACCAGTTGTGGGCGCGCACCGGGGTCAGCGCGGCCAAGCGGCTGAAGGTCTTGTCAGCGGTGCCGGCG
>JBILDK010000465.1:0-2813 GCA_044352625.1 Planctomycetota bacterium | reverse complement strand
CGGCGGTGTTTGCCATCCGGGCCTACGCCTGAGCCCGGCCGCGCACCGGTCGACCCCGTCCGTATCACCGTTGGGCGATACGGACGGCCGTGGTCACAACCGTCAACCGGATCCGTGACCCGACACAGGAACACCCTGACGTTCCAGCCCCGACTCCCATCCCCTCCGGAAGATCACCCCATGCGCCTGCATTCCTGCCTCAGCCACTGCCTGCTTGGGCTCGCGCTGGCGACCACGCCCGGGTTTGCCGCCGAAACCGCCAAGCAGGCCGCCATCGATTCGGTGGTGTTCGGCGATGCCGCCTCGGAAAAGTCCCACGGGGTTGCGGATACGGGCACGGTGGCCCGAGAGAAACTCGCCATCGAGATCGGATTGTTGCGTGAGAAATACCCGGTGGCGACCGTGTCCCAGCCGGGCTCCCAGGTATCCGTCACCCTGCAGGTCGCCCGCGGCACGGTGGATCCGGCCACGCCGATCATCCTGGAGGTCCAGGAGATCCACAACCGCCGGCCCCAGGTGTTCGGCTACACCGTGCAGGTGAACGGCAAGGACACCTACTTCCGCACCTACGACGAGATGGCCGCCGGACCGAACCACTACTTCGTGCAGATCCCAGGAAGCGAGGCCCCAAACGGCGTGCTGCAGATCGCGTTCCGCAATGAGGGCTCCGAGCCTTTCAGTCTGGGCAGGGTCTGGGCCTATGCGGATTTCGCCGGCCTGGCTGGGGCCGAGGGCACCTACAAACCCATGCCGACGGTGGAGAACGCCACGGTACTGCTTCCTGACCTGCTGCCCAAGGGCGCGGATGGGAAGGTGAACCGCTGGGGCAAGGTGGAGCCAGCCGTCGAAGCGGCCGCCTGGAAGGAACTGCGGGAATTGATGCAGGGCACCGGCTACACCCCGGGCATCTGGACCGATATCCAATACGCCAAGGAACCATTTGAGGCCATCAAGGCCACCATCGACAAGGCACTGGAGCGCGTAGCGACCCATGGGGTCGAGCACCAGATCTCGTTCCGGTCCACCGAGTGGGGCACCCATCCCAATGGCATGGACGGCCTCGGCGGGTTCTTCTCCGACATCACCTACAGCAAGGTGATCTTCGATGAAGGCGTGAAGGATTTCCGCCCGAGCTGGCACCGGACCTCGGGCAACACCACCTGGCCCACCTGGAACCATCCCCAGCTCAACACCTACCTGGACTACCGGCTGGGCCAGGCGATCCGCTACTACCGCGATCGCCGCGACGTCCTCGCTGCCCGTGGGACGCTGCTGCCCATGCCCTCCATGGACCAGGAATGGGGCCTGAGCATCGGCGACAGCAACGACGCCACCATCAGACAGGCCAAGAAGGATGGGGTCGCCCTCAATCCCCAGGATGGTCTCACCGACCAGGAAAAGCGTTGGGTTTTCGACAACATGTGCCAGGTGGCCAACCGTTTCGGCACGTCCTTCGCAGATGGTATCGGCCGCGATACGGTGCTGGTGGATCGCGGACAGGTGCAACTCCCCGCGCAGCAGACCCGGGACGAGAACTACGTCCAAACCTTCGCTGATCCGGTCGCACCCTATTTCGATCACCAGTGGGCCGGGTGGCAGGTCGCCGTCGGTCCCCATGCCTGGGCCACCGGCGAATTCCTGCCCCAGCTTCCGCATCAATACTACGACTACATCAACGCCCAGGGACGCCTTTCCTGCCCCAATATGGAACGCATGGGTCTGCCCACCCTCGACTTCATCCAGACGGTCTACACGCACGGGTTCCGGATGGTGACCTTCCTGAATGCCTACCCTGGTGATGCCGAAAAGCTGCTGCTCCAGGCGGGGGGCATGGATGATCGCCCCGCCGAGCCCCCGACCCACAGCGATCGCAAGCTCATATCCGTGCGCTATGCGAAGACCTATCCCCTGGAAACCGATCCGAAAACCCGTCCCCACAGCTTTGACAACCTCGAGATCAAGAAGGACGACCAAGCCTACGCCTATGACTGGATCATGCGCAAGGATGCGGCCAAGACCGGCCAAGTCACCTATCGCGTCGCCAACGACTTTCCCGACGCGAATCGACCACTGCTGGTCAACCTGATCTGCCAGGTGCCCAAGATTGATGAAACCAACCCCGATAAAACCAAGGACGCCGGCATCCTCATCTCGGTGGGCGACACTCCCGACAGCCTGAAGCCGGTGGAGACCATCACCGGGAACAATGTCCAGCGCATGAACCATTACCATTGGCGCTGCAATGGGTCCTTCGATCTCGGGGCCCAGGTACGCAACAAGAAATCGTTCTACCTGCGCTTCACCCTCACCGGAAAGAACACCTGGGATTCAGCCATCGAACGCTTCCAGGTGGTGACCGCCTGGCCCAAGACCAGCGGCCAGACCGGCGGCCAGCCCTTCACCGCCAAACAGATGCGCACCCAACGCCTGTGGCTTCAGGACCGCGCGGTCTATCAGCGCGCCCTGGCGGATTTCCGCACGCTGGGCGGCTCGACGACGGCGATCGCCCAGGCCACCGCCCTGGCGGACCAGGGCCGCTACCTGAGCGCCTACCAGGCCCTCTCGGGCGCGACCTCGCTGATCCTGCCAGCCCGCTTCGCTATCCGCGGCCATGGCACGCTCGCGGATTATCCGGTCAGCGTCAAGCTTCCGGACGACGACCAGACGGCCATCGTGGAACTGTTAAAGGCCGGACCCACCGAATGCGTGGTGGAGGTGAAGGTCGAAACACCCCAGCGCTGCAGCATCGAGCTGGGCGGGGTGACGGACGGCACCGCCTACACGGTGGAGAAACTTCCACAGTGGGGCGTCAA
>JBILDK010000464.1:0-2822 GCA_044352625.1 Planctomycetota bacterium | reverse complement strand
CGAGCTGGCGGGTCAGGCCGACCGGTATGTGCAATACCGCTGCGTCATTGCCCTGGCCCGTCCCGGCGCCGAGCCGTTGACCTGGGATGGCACCTTCCCCGGCGAGCACATCCCCACGCCCCGTGGTGTCGGCGGCTTCGGGTACGATCCCTATGTCCTGGTTCCCGACCTCGGCGTGACCGTGGCCGAGATGAGCGCCGCCGACAAGCACGCCCGCTCGCATCGCGGCCAGGCCCTGCGCGCATTCCTTGCCTGGATCAGGGCGGCGTAAACGCGCAGCGACCTTCCAGGGCCACGCGCCCGGGCGACAGCGTCACGCTATAGCACAGCACCTCGACCCCGGCGGCGAGGGCATCGCGCAGCGCAGCGGCATAGACCGGGTCGATCCCCTGGGCGATTCCGACCTCCTGCCGGTCGGTGCGGCCGAGCAGGTAGAACTGCACCGCTCGCTGTCCGGCGCGCGCGCAATCCGCCAACTCGGCCAAGTGCTTGCGCCCCCGTTCGGTGGGGCTGTCAGGGAAGTCGGCGCGCTGGGCCTTGCCGTCGGCAGCCATGGTCACGTTCTTGATCTCGACCACGCAGGGGGGCCGGGTGGGATCCTCCAGCCACAGGTCGCAGCGGCTGCCGCGGGTGCCGTAGGCGACTTCGCGTCGGCAGGTGGCGTAGCCCGCCAGTTCGGGGATCCGTCCGGCGGCCACCGCGTCGGCCACGAGGCGGTTGGGCAATCCGGTGTCGATCAGGGCCATGCCGCCATCCGGCGTGCCGAGCAGGGTCAGCGTCCAGCGCAGCTTCCGCGCCGAATCCGCGGCCGGGGTCAGCCACGCTGGGCTGCCTTCATTGAGCAGCGTGCGCATGCTGCCGGTGTTCGGCACATGTGCGACCACCACGCTGCCGTCCGCCAGGCGGACATCGGCGAAAAAGCGTTTATAGCGGCGGAGGAATGTGCCTGGAACCAGGTCCGGAAGTCCGGTCCCAAGAAGGTCCGGTCGTCTTGTGGGCATGGGTCTGGCTCGTGGGTGAATACGGAACAGCCCACCGCGTGACGGTGGGCTGCCGACGACCGGACGACCGGACGACCGGACGACCGGACGCGAAGTTACTTCGCCACGCTTTCAGCGATGAACGCCTTGAGCTTGGGCTCGGGCTGGAAGCCCATGGTCTGACCGACCGGCTTCCCGCCCTTGAACAGGATCATGGTCGGAATCGACATGACGCCGTATTCCTGGGCGACCTGGGGGTTGTCGTCCACGTTGAGCTTGCCGATGGTGACGGTGGCAGCGAGTTCGGTGGCGAGCTTTTCGATGACCGGGCCGACCATCTTGCACGGGCCGCACCAGGGGGCCCAGAAGTCCACGAGAACAGGCTTATCGCTCTTGAGCACGTCGGTTGCGAAGTTCGCGTCGGTGAATTCCTTGGCCATGAGAGTCCTTTCGGTGTTGGTCGAGACGCTAGCGCGGATGGTGCCAGCGCAATCAGGTCATCCTGACATGGTCTTAAGGGCAATCAGGCATTGGTCGCCCGCAGCCCATCCACTGCCACCACCCGTTCCTGGCCATCGACCCGGCCGAACTGGAGGACGTTGGTCGGGCAGGCCTGGACGCAGGCCGAGCAGCGCACGCATTCCGGGTCCTGCATATGCTGTCCCTGGTTGGCGAAGCGCATGATGTCGATGCCCTGGTGGCAGACGCTGGTGCAGGCGTGGCACGAGATGCACTTCTTGCCGTCCACCACGATGCGGAACTGGCTGAACCGGGCGACGATGTGCATCCACGCCGCGAGTGGGCAGGCGAAGCGGCACCACACCCGGCCCGAGAGCCAGAAGTACAGGCCGGTGCCGAGGGCGCCCGCCAGCAGCCAGTCGATGGCGTGCTTCCAGTAGCCGGCCATGGTCACCGACTGGACCCACTGCGGGCTCACCGTGCCGGGCACGGTCCAGCTGGCGATGTGCAGGCCGAGGATGACCACCGCCGTGGCCAGGACGACCTGACCCACCAGGTTGAGGCGGTTCCAGGCCTTCCCGTGGGGCATCTTGTGGCGGTGGCGGTCGCCCATGGTCTCGGCCAGAGCGCCGCACGAGCACACCCAGCCGCAATAGGCGCCCTTGCCCCAGCGCCACACGATCAGCGGGATGATCACCAGGGTCTGCACCGCGCTGATCGCCAGCCACCAGGCGTACGGCTGCTCGGTGCAGACATTCCACATCATCAGCGGCCAGGCGAGGATGAAGCCGTAGGCCCGCCACCAGGAATCGCCCGGAAAGAGGTTCTCGCGGATGGCGGCAGGGATCAGGTCGTTGGCCCCCAGCCAGGGCAGCAGCAGTTCGGGGATCAGGCACAGCGGCAGCACCTGGATGCTCATGAGCGTGAGCGTCTGCACGCGCACATAGGGCGTGCGCCGGCGGCGCAGGCGGTCGATGCCGAAGCCCACCACCGCCGCGCTGTACAGCAGCGTGACCCAGAACGACGGCGACGACGCCGAGTGCAGCAGCACGCCCCCCAGGCTCTGGGGATCCGCGGCCCAGCCGCCAACCCAGCGCGCCGGTTGCAGCCAGTCGATGCCCGCGCCCCAGCCCAGGGATTTCCAGCCGTACAGCCCGGTGATGGCCAGGGCGAAGGCGACCAGGGCGACGATGGTGGCGGCACTGCGTTCGCCGCGGATGGGCACGCCGGAACGGCGGAAGAACGCTAGCGGCGCCTCGCGGCCGATCAGCGCCAGCACCGCCTGGGCGGGGAGGCGGTCGCCGCCGGCGACCTCCACCGTGTCGGGGGTGATGCGCACCAAGCGTGTGCCCAGGCGCAGCGCCAGCCGGCCCTGCTGGGCCA
>JBILDK010000462.1:0-2830 GCA_044352625.1 Planctomycetota bacterium | reverse complement strand
TGGTCGCCATTAGCCCGCTGATGGCGCTTATCGCGGCGGCGATCAAATCCAGCAGTCGCGGACCAGTGTTGTTCGCCCAGGAACGCCACGGTCTGGGTGGCCGGGTGATCAGGGTATTCAAGTTTCGCAGTATGTACCACGGTGCACCTGCCACCCCGAATATCGCAACTCCCGACCACGCCGGCGCGCTCGACCCTTCAGCTGCCGCCCATGCCGCGGCAGTGGCCGTGACGCACACCCGTGCGCGCGAAGCGGTTCGCACCCCGCTGCCCACCGCTGCTGCGCGCAGCGACGATCCCGAGCAAGGGACAGCCGTCATCCGCCGGCGCACACGCGAATCGCCCACCCCGCTGGCCCAACCGGTGATGCGCGACGATTCTGGTTGCCAGCCTGCGGTTGGCGACCTTACCCCAGACGACTTCCGCCAGGCAGTGAGCGATGACCCGCGGATCACACCGCTTGGTCGTTTCCTGCGTCGAACCAGTCTCGACGAGCTACCGCAGTTTGTTAACGTAGTGCGCGGCGAGATGTCGATCGTCGGCCCGCGGCCGCATGCGGTACGCCACAATGAGCAGTACCGTGACGCCATCCAGGAGCTGATGCGTCGGCACTACGTCAAGCCAGGCATCACGGGCCTAGCACAGATCAACGGCGCCAGGGGCGAGACGCGCACGGTGCGCGACATGCGCCGGCGCGTGCACTTCGATCTCGACTACATCCGGCGCTGGTCGGTGTGGCTCGATCTGTGGATCATCTGGCGCACCATCCTGGTGGGCTTTCTCAATCGTCAGCCCTGACCCTTTCCTCCACGAGAACCCGCTATGCTCCTGAATGTCCTCCGTCTCGCCTGTCTTGTCGGTCTTGCCGCCGCCGGCATCGCCGCCGACGCTGTCAGCGAGCTGCGCCTGGTCAGCGACCTGCACCTGTCGCGCTGGGCCTCGCCCAGGATCTGCGCCAATCTAGCCGCCGCCTGGCAGGTCCGCCGTGGCGTCGTCGCCGACTCGGCCGCGGAATGCGACTACTACAGCGAAGCTCTCGCGCGCCGCCAGCGTGACCTGGCCTTTGTGGCGGCTGAAGATGCCCGCTTGATCGCCAAGCTGCTGCCGACCGGCGCCTGTGCGAGCCTCCCGGGTGGACTGGTGCTCGTGGCCTATGGCCGGGACGACCAGGGTCGCGTGGTGTTTGATGCGGCCTGCCTGTCGGCGCCCGACTACCAAGTGGTCGCACCGCGCACAGCGACGCTCCACCACGATGCCGGTACCCTGTCCCTGACGTTGGCGGACCCACGCAGCCATGTTGAGCTATTGGCTGATGAAATCGATGTGCTCAGTGCCGCGATCCTGCCCGACCGTGGCGAGGCCGTGGGTTTGACCCGGGCCGACCGGGTGGTGGTCGCGGCTGGGCCGCGCCTGCGCACCGCCCGCTACCGCAGCAGCGAGGAACTGCCGGAGCACGTCAGTGGACTCCGCTTCGACGGGGTCTTCACGGTGGTGGGGTGGGACGCTGAGCAGCTTGCCGCAAGCCTTGGTGCCGGAACCCGTGCCGGCCTCACACGGAGTGCGACAGCCCGTACCAGCCAGCGGGTCACGGTGCCATGCGTGCTGCGGTCCGCGCTGGCGCAGGATTGGTTTGCAGGCGACCACGACAGCGACGTTAGCCGGTTGCTCACCCTGCCCGGGGTGCAGTTGGCGGTGGTCAAGGGCCAGGTGCAGGGCGAGACCCTGCTCTTCCCACTGCGGATCGAGACCACTCAGCATGTCCATACGATTCGGGCCTTGTTTGATCCTGCGACGCCCCTTTCCCTGCCCGAGTCCTGTCGCGTTGCCTTGTCGGCGCCGGGGCCCAAGGGTGTGGTGCCGATCCTGACCTCAGTGCGTGTAACGTTGGGTCCGGTAAGCGCCGATGTGCCGCCCGTCTACACGCCGGATGAGACCGGCCGCTTCGGTAGCGCCTTCCTGGGTGGTGCCGGGTATCAGCTCGATGCTGCCCGCAGCGAACTGCTGGTCGCTATCGCGCCTCCGCCGGTGCCAATGTCGGTGTCGGGCCGGCAGAAGGGTGCCAAGCTGCCGCCCTCGGTGTCGGGCCGGCAGAAGGGTGACAAGCCCTGATTCCAGTTAACTGGAATCGGTCGGGGCGATTCCCGAATCTCGGGCTTGTCCTCGTATGGCTGGGTGGGCATGCTGCTGCGCAACCCATCACCGGAGCCACCCATGCCCTTCACTCTTGCCCCGCTGCCCTACGCCTACGACGCACTTGAGCCGTTCTACAGCAAAGAAAACGCCGAACTGCACCACACCAAGCACCACAATACCTACGTGGTGAATCTCAATAAGTTCGCTGATGAGAAGAAGGTCGATGGAACCAAGAGCCTGACTGATATCATCATGTCGTCCGAAGGTCCGGTGTTCAATAATGCCGCCCAGATCTGGAACCATGACTTCTTCTGGAACTCGATGAAGCCCAAGGGTGGCGGTGAGCCAACCGGCGACGTGCTGGCGGCGATCAACCGCGATTTCGGCAGCGTTGCGAAGTTCAAGGAGGAATTCACCGCCGCCGCCATCGGTCAGTTCGGCTCTGGTTGGGCCTGGCTGGTGATTGAGGGTGGCAAGCTCAAGGTCACCAAGACTGGAAACGCCGATCTGCCCATGAAGCACGGCCAGAAGGCCCTGCTTACCTGCGATGTGTGGGAGCACGCCTATTACCCCACCTACAAGAACCTCCGCGCCAAGTTCGTCGAAGTGTATCTCGCCAGCCTGGTGAACTGGGATTTCGCCGCGGCCAACCTCAAATAATTTCGTCCGGTCGTCCGGTCGTCGCTGCAACCCGCACC
>JBILDK010000463.1:0-2830 GCA_044352625.1 Planctomycetota bacterium | reverse complement strand
CGGACCGATGATGATGCGCTGGTCCTGACCGGCGACCTGACCCCGGTCGCGGGCGACTTCGGCACCTATTGGCAGGGCGACTTCTCGGCGTTCCAGACCACCGGGACGTACTACCTCAGGATCGGCCCGGATCGCAGCCCCGGTGTCTTCGCCATCCGCCCTCATCTGTGGGACAATCTGCAGAAATATTCCGCGTGGTATTACTTCGGCCTGCGCCGGATCGGCGAAGACAGCGTGGTGGGCAATCTCGGCGACTTCCGGCTGGTCAACTGGGAGCATGGCCGCCTGACCACGCCCCGTGACGGCACGCGCTACAAGTACATCGGTCGTGCCTGGGGCGACGGCAATGATGGCCGCATCTATCCGTCGGCCTCCCTGGTGGTCGCGCAATACTGCGCCCTGGCCGAGACCAAGCCGTTCTGGGACAGCGGCGACTGGATCTATGCCCAAGTCCGCTGGGGCCTCGATGGCGCCTTGTCGTTCCTGGAAAAGGACGGGATGCTGAAGTACATGCTCTCGGCCCAGGACCACCAGGAACATACCTACGACAATCGCTTCTTCACCGGCGACGAGAAACCCCTCGTCGACTGTTTCAACAGCCGGGCCACGGTGAACGAGTATGATCGGTCCAACCCGGAGGTGATCGCCACCTCGCTGCTGATCGGTCCGGCCTATGCCGTGCACCTGTACCGCGACCGCGACCCCGATTTCTTCAAGCGCGTCGAGGCCCTGGTGGTGCACGGCTACGCCCGGATCAAGGAACGCTACCAGGTCCACCCGCAGAAGTATTCGCTGGGGTCATGGATCTGGCTGAACCTCCTGGTGTGGAAGATGACCGGCGAGGAGCGCTATCGCGACCGCGCCGTCGCCGAGGGCGATCGCCTGCTGGAATTGCAGCAGACCACGCCAGTAGGCGACCAGACGGTCTCGGCCAGGGGCTGGTTCCGCAGGGACATGACCACCACGGCCAATCCCTGGGGCGAGAAGCCCGAGCAGGAGGTGATGATCACGCCGTGGATCTACCAGGGCTTGTTCAAACTGGTCGAGTACCTCCCCGACCATCCCCGGGCGCCAGCCTGGCGGGAAGCGATCGCGATGTACGCCCGCGACTACCTGATGGCCCTCGCCACGCAGAATCCGTTCGGCTACACCCCAATGAAGGTCGACGCCGCTCCGGGATCGACACTCAAGCGACAACACGGGGATCTCGCCTACCAGTATTTCGCCGCCATCGGCCGGCAGTTCCATCAGATCGGCAATGCCGCCTTTCTCATGGAGGCAGGCCGGATGCTGCATGACCAGACGATGATCGACGCCGCGTGGCGCCAGATGTTCTGGTTCGCGGGGCACAACCCCGCCGGCTATGCACTGATCAATGGTTTCGGCAACAATCTCAATTCGGCCCAGTATTGCACCCAGACCCTGGGGCGCGTCTTTCCCGGTGGAACGATCAACGGCGCGGTGGGTGATCATCACGACCAGCCGAATTTTGAGCGCTACAACGAATACTACACCTATGCCAATCTCAGCCTGCTGTGGTTCGCCACGGTCGCAGGGTCCACCCGCTTCGAAGCGCCACTGGAGCTGTGGCCCAAGGAGATCACCGAATCGCCACATGGCGCCGATCCGCTGCACCGTCCGCGGGCGGCGTTTCCGGTGCGCATGAAGGGAGGATCGACCTACCGCTTCACCGCCGTGGTCCGCGACCACCCGGACAGCGGACTGGTCTGGCAGGTCGACGGCGTGCCTGGGGGCAACGATCAGGTCGGACGGATCAGCGCCGATGGCACGTATACCGCTCCCTATGTCACCAGCGTCATCCAGGTCGTGATCGCAGCCGCCAGTCTGGCCGATCCCGCCATCCGCGATCAGACCAGCGTCACCATCATGCCGGTGCCGCGCCAGGTCCAGAATCTCAACGCCACGGTTGAACAGGGACGGCTGGCATTGTCCTGGGATCCCGTCCCCGAGAACGTCACCGGCTACACCATCTGGAAACGCCTGCCCTTCGGCACGCATCATGCCGGGACGATCTTCGAGATGGTCGGTGCCACCGGGCCGGAACAGACCACCTACCTGTATCCCAACGACCGCATCCGCCACTATCAGGATGATCTCAACCCCATCGGGACATCCTTTGTGGTGAAAGCCCACCACGCACACTTCGACCCTGGCTTCGTCTATGGTGCCGATGCCATCGGCAAGCTCTCGGCTGGATGGATGGTCGTAGCGAAGCCATCGCCAGAGCGCATCTACGGCTTCGGACCGCCATCCAACATCGTGACCACGACCGTCGTCCTGTCTCGCCCGTAAAACCCATTCACCACCGTGTCTCTACCCTCTGCCGATCAGGCACTGGAAAACATTCCATGATCACCGCCGCGCCCGTTCCCTCACGCCAACTGCTCACCCGCACCATTGAGGTCGATCTCGTGGTGGTGGGTGGCGGCCTGGCCGGCACCTGCACCGCCATCACCGCCGCCCGCGCCGGTATCAGGGTGGTCCTGGTCCAGGATCGGCCGGTGCTGGGCGGCAATGCCTCCAGCGAGGTGCGTCTGTGGGTGCTGGGGGCGACCTCGCACATGGGCAACAACAACCGTTGGGCCCGCGAAGGCGGCGTGCTCGATGAGATCCTGCTGGAGAACGCCTGGCGGAACCCCGATTCGAATCCGGTGATCTTCGACACCGTGCTGCTCGAAAAGGCGGTCACCGAGCCCAATCTGACGCTGTTGCTGAACACCGCGGTCAACGAGGTGCTGAAGGACGGCGAGGCGATCAGCGCGGTGCGCGGCTTCAACGCCCAGAACTCCACCACCTATGAACTGCGCGC
>JBILDK010000066.1:0-9643 GCA_044352625.1 Planctomycetota bacterium | reverse complement strand
ACCCTGCGTAGCGAGCTTGACCAGAGCTGCAGCGAGGTGGCCCGTCTGACCGGTGAGGTTCAGCGTCATCAGAACCACCTCGAAGCCGCCCAGACGCGTCTTGCCGCGGCCGAGTCCGAGCGCGAAGCCCGAGCTCGGGACCAGGCCGAACTCCAGTCCAAGTTCGAGCAGGCCGAACGCGCCCGCAGCGAGGCCGAATCCACCATCCGTTCGTCGAGCGAGCGCATCGCCCGCGAGAGCGAGGGCGCCCGCCAGGCGGAGCGTTCGCTGCGCGACGAGGCTGCTCGCCTGTCCGGTGTGGTGGCCAGTGCCGAAGCCGACCGGGTTCGCCTGGAAACCGACCTGCAGCACGTCCGCGAGGAGCGGGACCGTGCCTTGACTGATCTCGATCGCCAACGCGCGGCCGCCGAGGTTGATCGCCGTCAGGCGGCAGATCTCGGGGCCGAACGCAGCTTGGTGCAGGAACGCATTGCCGCGGCCGAGGCCCGTGCCCGTGAACTGGACAAGGAATTGGACCTGGCCAAGGCCGCCGTGGTCGAGGCCGAGGGCCGCGCCGGCCGGCTCGAAACCGACGCCAATCGCCTGGGGGCCGAACTGGATCGGCTCAAGGGCCAACTGGCCGCAGCCAACGAGGCCCGCGCTCAGGCCACTGGCGATGCTGGGGACAAGGCCCGCCTCGCCCTTGCAGCTGCCGCTGAGCGCGACGCGGCCAAGGCCCTCGCGGCCGAGGCCCAGGCTGAACGTCAACGCGCCGCTGCCGCCCTCGAACGCGTCCAGGCCGAGGTTCAAGTCTCAGCCCGACGCAGCACCGAGCATGAGAATGAACTCAGTCATCGCCTGGCTGACCAGGCCCGGCAGATGGCCGAATTCAAGCTCGCCGCCACCAGCGCAGGCAGTGAGGTGCAACGCCTCAAGGCCGAGCTGGAACGCCTCGGCAGCGCCCGTGACCAGGCCAAGTCCGAAGAACGGGATGCGGCCCGGCGCATTGCTGAAGTCGCCCGCCAGGCCGATGAGGCCCGCGCCCGTGCCGCTACCGCTGATGGCCAGTTGTCCGGGCAAAAGCGCCTGATCGCTGAACTCGAAGGGCAGCTGGCCGAGGCCCGCGCCCAGATCGGTCGCCTCGAAGAGGGCCATGCCGTCCTGGAGGCCCAGGCGACCAGCGCTGCCCAAGAGCGCCAGATGCATCAGGTCGAGCGCGATCGCGCCGCCGGCCTCGCCCGCAATCAAGGGCAGCAGCGCACCGAGATGGAAGCCCTGCTGCGCGAGGCGCGCATTGCCGTGGTCAATGCCAAGGAATCAATCCAGCGCGCCCAGGCCGACAACCGCATGGTGGTTGAATCGCTGCAGAACGAGATCGCGGCGTTGAAGGCGAAGACGGCATGAGGTGGTTGGTGGTTGGTGGTTGGTGGTTGGTGGACTCAGTCGTTCACGGTGCTCCGCCCCGCTGTGTCTCCAGCCACCACTGCCCACCCACCACCCACCGTCTCCCATGATCCACTCCCTCTCCGTCCCCGCTGCCGCCAAGGGGCAGCGGCTTGATGTATGGCTCGCGTCGGCCCTTGAGGGCTGCACGCGATCCCTGGTGGACCGCCTGATCAAGCAGGGTCTGTGCACCATCCAGCCGGGTCGGGTCAAGGCCGGGTGGTTTCTGGAGGGGGGCGAGACGGTCACCCTCGAGGTGCCCGATATCGAGCCCATGGAAGCGGTGGCCGAGGATCTGCCGCTGACGGTGCTGCACGAGGACGAGCACCTCATCGCCCTCAACAAGGCCCCGGGCATGGTGGTGCATCCCGCCATCGGCCATGTGCGCGGCACCCTGGTCAACGCTCTGCTCGGCCGCTACGGCACGCATCTGCCCGGCGGCGATGGTTGGCGTCCGGGCATCGTCCATCGCCTCGACGCGCAGACCTCGGGTGTGATCCTGGTGGCGCGCACCGTCGCTGCGTTGACTTTTTTGCAGGACGCCTTCAAAGCGCGCACAGCCAAAAAACGCTATCTCGCGCTGATCTCCGGCTCACCGCGCTCCGACGTGATCGTGGCCGAGGACTGGATCGGGCGCCACCCCAAGGATTTCCGCAAGCGCGCGGTACGTCCCGAAGGCGAAGGCGACAGCAAGGCTGCGGCCACCACCATCCTGGTGCGTGCCCGTCGTGACGGTTATAGCGTGGTCGAGTGCCGCCCGCGCACCGGTCGCACCCATCAGATCCGGGTCCACTGCGCCCATCTCGGCCATCCCATTTTGGCGGATGCGGTCTACGGCCGCAGCGCTCAATGGCCGCTGAACGCCGCGCCCGAGGCCCCCGCCCTGCGGCGGCAGGGTCTGCACGCCTGGACGCTGGAGGTGCCGCATCCCGCCGGTGGCATACTCTCGGTGTCGGCACCGATTCCCACCGACCTCGCTCCCTTCATTCCAGCGGGCCTCGTTCCGCAGCCCATGTGATGTTCTCGCCATGACCACGCCCCTTCAGCAGCGCGTCTTCCAAGCCAACCTGGACCTGGTCAGCCATGGCCTGGTGCTGTTTACCTGGGGCAACGCCTCGGCGGTGGATCGCGCTGCAGGCATCATGCTGATCAAGCCTTCGGGTGTAGATTACGCTACGCTCAAGGCAGAACAGATGGTGGCGGTGCGTTTGGCGGACGGCTCGCTGGTGGATCCTGCCGGCCTCAAGCCCAGCTCGGACACGCCGACGCATCTGGCGATGTATCGCGCGTGGCCTGCGGTGGGTGGCATCGTCCACACCCATAGCGAGTACGCCACCGCCACCGCTCAGGCGTGTACTGGGATTCCCGCCCATGGCACCACCCACGCTGACTATTTCCACGGCGACATCCCCTGCACCCGTCCGCTCACGCGCCGTGAGATCGAGGGCGCCTACGAGGCCGACACCGGGGACGTGATCGTGGCGGATTTCGCCGCCGCCGGCCGCGATCCCCTGGCTGTTCCCGCCACCCTGGTCAGCCAGCACGGTCCGTTCGCTTGGGGCGCAACGGTCGAGCAGGCGGTCTATCACGCTACCGTGCTCGAACGCCTGGCGCGGATGCAGGTCCACCAGCGCGCGTTGAATCCCAGCGCCCCGCTTCTGCCCCAATACCTGCTCGACAAGCACTACCAGCGCAAACACGGCAGCAACGCGTATTACGGTCAGCACTGAGTCCGCGCGTCAGTGCCGGCCACAGGCCGCGCCGCATCAGGCCCAGCCACAGCACCACGCCAACCAGGGTGACCAAACTAGAAACCCGGGTCGAGGCCCATGTGCGGCATGATCGAGATGCATTCGCCCGCCCCTCATCAGGCAACGAGGTTCACACAATCCTGAAAAAGTGGTGAGTGGTTGGTGGGTGGGGACTGCATCGCAGCGCAGTTGTCCGGTGCCGGATGGGTGATCCGCAGCGGTTCTGTCTCCCAACCACCAATTGCGACAGGTAGGTTCACCTGGGCGTGTGCGGTGCGATCACGGTGTTCTGATGATCACCGTCATGCTGGCGATCTCGACGGTTTGAATCAAGTACCCGGCAAGAAATCCGACCCGTACCTGGCCAGCCGGTACATCGAGCGACGACACATAGGTGAAGGTGTGCTCTTTCCACTCTGCCCCAATCTGGATGGGATGCGTCAGCACTTCCTGGTAGGGCGGACGGTTTTGCCCGACCACAATGCTTAATTGCCCCATGCTCCCAGTGGGTTCCACGCAGCGGGCCTTCAGGGTGACAACGATGGAGTTCCCCGCGGCAACCGGGGCGGAAAGGGACTGGGTCCATACCTGGGCCTTCCAGGCAGCTTCTGGTTTTTCGCTCACGCGCAGTTCGAGGACTTTGCCCACCTGGTCCGTCCCATCAACCAAGGCCACCTTGGTCCTGCTAGCCAGATTATTGACGAAAGAGCCCAAATCCCCCTCCAGCAGAGTGGTATCTGCCGCCGTCAGGCTGGTGGCGAAAAGTAGGGCGACGAACATGGATCGCATAGGTACCTCGTGCCACATTACAGCACAGGAGGGGATGTGTGGAAATGTCATTATGCATTGCGCCTGTATCAAATAAACGCCGTCCTTTTCTTACGGTTGGCAGGGGATGGCCCGCGTCTGGGGCGACGGCACCGTGGCCAATATTGAGATCCGGTGCCGCCCCGGCCTCGCCAGTGCGGTGATCCGCGGGTTGTCCGACGGCTCGCGTTACGCCCGCATCCGCGACGGTGGCGCCGTGGTAGCGGCTCCTGACGCCGGGTAGACTCCGGCCGATCTCTACCGCCACTGAGACTGGGCGACGAACCACGTGGAATCGGCCCGCAGCCATGCGGGGAACGATCTGGCAGGGCGACGCAGTTCCGGTCATCGGCAATCCAGAGCGATGCTCGTCCCCATGCTGTTCCTTTCGCTGGCCGCAGTCTGCCCTAGCCTCCCGCGCCATGTCTGATGTGCACGATCCCGAGGCCACCCAACCGGGCTGGCAGCGTTGGCTGAACCAGTTCTGCGAGAACTGGATTTTCGCCTTCATCATTGCCATGGCGATCCGTCATTTCTGCATCGAGGCCTTCGTCATCCCCACGGCATCGATGGAGCCAATGCTCTACGGCGATCCAGGGTTCATGAAGGGCGACCATGTGGTGGTGGACAAGCTCTTCAGCCGTTTTTCCGGGGTGAATCGGTGGGACGTGACCGTGTTCCAGTTTCCGCTGCCCGAGGTCGAGTCCCGTAGTGGCCGCGACGCACGACCAGCTACCGATGCCAAGGGCGAGCGCATCGACCATCCGCTGGTGCGTCCGCTGATGTGCCGCAACTTCGTCAAGCGCGCCGTGGTGGTGCCTGGCGACACCTTCTATTTCAGCGGCGGCAATCTCTACCTCAAGCGCGACGACGGCAGTTTCGCCGCCGCGCACAAACCCGAGCAGGTGCAGGCTGCGGTGTGGCAGGACATCTGGATCCACGGTGACCAGCCCGGCTACCTGCCGTGGGCCGGCGAAGGGGGCGCGAGCGTCGCCGATGCGGCGGGGACCTGGACCTATGTCGGCAGCGCTGAGGGCCGTGCGGCATTCACCCAGCCGCTGCGCAATCTCTACCTCAAGCCCGCCAAGGTGCGGGTGGCAGATATCCTGCGGCCGGCCGATACCGAGATCGTGGATTGCGCCATGACCCGGCCACTCTTCACCTTCCGTGGTCGCGAGGGCAATGTGTGGGACCTCGACCGTTGGGCGGTTTCGCGCCTGACCAGTGCCGATCTCGACAGCGACCGGCACGGCACAACGCTCAACGGGATCATGGATGAATGGGTCGGCGACGTGCGCTTGGCAGGCATTGTGACCCGGCTTGAGGGCACGGTCGAGATCGCTTTTGATCAGGGGGCTGCCCACACGTACCGCTGCCGGATCGACGCCGCAGGCTGGAAGATGTTCGCGGATGGTCAGGAGGTCGGCGCCGGTGCCGCCACCCTGAGCGGACGCTCGCTGGCGGTGGGCATTATCGACGACCAGTTCGAGTTGCGCCTTGACGGCACCCTGGCCTGGCAGCACGAGATCCCGGCCAGCGATCCCGGGCGCGAGCGCGTGCGGCTGGCCCTCGCCGGTTCCGGCACCTTGGCGCTGTCCTCGGCACGGGCGCAGCGCGATCTCCATTATTCCTCCCGCGGATTCCTTGCCAATGAACTGGAGGAACGCAAAGCCATGGAGGCCCAGTTGGCGCGCGCCGGCGGCGACGACGAGTCCTATGCCACCATGACGCGCAATCTCGCCCTGCTGCGCAGCATGCGTGAAAGCATGCGTCCGGGGACCTTGAGCCCGCGTCAGGCGGTGGAGCGCTGGGGCTATAGCCCTGAAACGGCGATCACCGCCCCAGCCGATGGCTACTTGCTGCTGGGCGACAACTCGCCGCACAGTTGGGACAGCCGCATGTGGGGCTGGGTGCCGGGCCAGAACATCCGCGGAAGGGCCCTGGCGGTGTTCTTGCCGTGGTCCCGTTGGCGTGTGGTCAAGTGAGTTTCTTGGCCGCGGATAACAGGGTTGACTGGGTACCGAAAGGGGGCATGCCGACCCTGGTTACAGACTTCATTTCAACAATGGGCCTGAAGCAGAGTGCGTCCTTAGGGGGCCGATCTGGACCCAGATCTGAGCCGGCAGAGCGTGTCAAATTCAATCATAAAACCTATTGTGGTAATTCATTAAGTTTATTCACGCACTCTTTTCAGGGGCTTCATCTCGGCGCGTCCGCGACATGTGTGTGCGCGCATGTCAGGAGTTTTCAACAATGAGCACCCTATTCGATGTTCAGGGGTTGACCAAACGCTTTGGATCGCGAACCGTGGTCAGTGGCTTCAACCTCTCGGTGGGTGCGGGGGAGGTGGTCGGCCTGCTCGGGGCCAATGGCGCGGGCAAGAGCACGACCTTTCGCATGATCGTCGGACTTTACCGGGCGGACGGCGGTTCGATCCGCTTCCTCGACCAGGACATCACCGGTCTGCCGGTGTATCAGCGCGCCCGGCTGGGCATGGGCTATCTCGCCCAGGAACCCACCGTTTTTGCGCAGCTCTCGGTAGCGGACAACATCCGCATCATCCTGGAAGAGCACTATCCCAAGACCCAGGTCCCAGACCGGTTGGAGCGCCTGCTGGGCGAACTGGGCCTGACTCATCTGCGGGACAATCTCGCGGCAGGCTTGTCGGGCGGTGAACGCCGCCGGCTCGAAATCACCCGCGCCCTGGTGGTCGAGCCCAAGCTGCTGTTCTTCGATGAGCCCTTCGCCGGGGTCGATCCCAAAAGTCGGGCCGACATCGTTGCCATCACCCAGACCCTCAAGTCCCGGGGCGTGGCGGTGCTGATCACCGACCACCACGCGGAGACCATCCTGCGCATGGTCGATCGGCTCTATGTGATGAAGGCGGGCAGCAACTTCGCCGCCGGCACCCCGGCCGAGGTCATGGCTGACGAGGCGGTGCGTGCGGAATACCTGGGCCACGACTTCGCGCTCTGAGTTCGGCGGATGCTGTTCAATTCGTACACCTTCATCCTGCTGTTTTTGCCCGCGACCGTGCTCGGGTACTGGCGGATCGGTCAGGGCGGCAGTCCGGGGGGCGCGGCGACCTGGGGATGTGGAGCCCTGTGCGCGCTGCTGCTGGCCCTGATGGGCGGCGATCCCGGGCAACCCGCTGCGGTTGCGCTGCGCTTGGCGGTGACTTTCCCCATGGTGATGGCGGCGCTGCTGTTGCTACCGCGTCTGCTCGGCGCGGTGCGCGCCGGGATCGCCTGGCTGGTACTGGTGTCGCTGGTGTTTTATGGTTGGTGGTCACTCGAGGATTTGGGACTGATCCTGGTTCTAACCCTGTTCAACTTCGCCATGGGTCGCTGGCAGAGCCGCCACTGGGAACGTCATGGGCGCGGTCATAAAGCGGGGCTGATCGCCGGACTGGGCCTCGATCTGGCGGTGTTGGGCTACTTCAAATACACCGACCTGGCACTGCTGACGATCAATGTACTTGCCGGCAGCGAGATCCCGCTCCAGCACATCATCCTGCCCCTCGGCATCTCGTTCTACACATTCCAGAAAATCGCTTTCCTGGTGGATTCCTATCACGGCCAAACCCGCGGCTTCGGGTTTCTCGACTATTGCCTGTTCGTGATGTTCTTTCCGCAACTCATCGCCGGACCCATTGTCCACCACCGTGATGTGATCAAGCAATTCGCTGCGCTCAGCGGTCGCCTCAAGGGCGAGGATCTGGCGGTCGGCACCACGCTGTTTGTATTCGGCCTGTTCAAGAAGGTGGTCATCGCTGACGCCATCGCGCCTACCGTGGATGCGATCTATGGCGCAGCCGAGGGCCGGCCCTTGACCGGCGGCGAGGCCTGGGTCGGAGTGCTGGCCTATGCCGGGCAGCTCTATTTCGATTTTTCGGGCTACAGCGACATGGCCATCGGGCTGGCGCGGATGTTCTCGATCCGTCTGCCGATGAACTTCAACTCGCCCTACCAGGCGCGGGACGTGGTCGAGTTCTGGAGCCGCTGGCACATGACCCTGTCGCGCTTTTTGCGCGACTACCTGTACTTTCCCCTGGTTGGGCGCAGCCGCGCCTTCGCCCGCCACCAGGCTGCCGTGTTCACCACCATGTTGCTTGGCGGCCTGTGGCATGGGGCGGGCTGGACCTTCGTGGCCTGGGGAGCGTTGCATGGCCTCTATCTGGTGATCAACCACCAGTGGCGGGCGCAGCGCAAACGCTGGGGTTGGACCTCGCCCGGGCGCACTGCCGCGCTGCTCGGCTGGGCCATCACCTTCCTCGCTGTCGTCACGAGCTTTACCTTCTTCCGTGCGACCTCGATGCAGGCTGCTTTATCCATGCTGCAGAGCATGTTCGGACTGTCCGCGGCGGTTCCAAATGGCGGCCGGGCGCTGTTCACGGGCAACGACCTGGCGATCATCGCCGGGGTGCTGCTCATGGCCTTCACCATGCCCAATGTCCAGCGCCTGATGTGCCACGCCCAGCCGGTGTTGGACCATACCCTGGTCAAGCCGTGCCGGGTGGCGTGGTCGCGTAGCGTGGCCTGGGGTCTGGTCACCGGCGTCCTCGCCCTGGTAGCGTTGCAGTCCCTGACCCGCCCAAGTGCCTTCCTCTACTTCCAGTTCTGACATGGCCCCCGTGCACCGCCTCAGTCCGCGCCGCCTGTTCGCTGTTATCGCCGCCGTGATCGGCCTGGGGGCGCTGGCCCAGATGACTTTCGTGTGGTGGGCGGATCCCTACGGCGCGCGGGGCTCGGCCGGGCCCAAGGTCACCGCCTTGGTCGGTGGGCAGCGGCGTTACTACAAGGCCCACGATCTGGCCCGGGTGCGTCCCGACATGCTGATCTGCGGAACCTCCCGGGTCGAGCAGTCCTTTGAACCCGGGCATCCGGCCCTGGCGCAGCAGGGATGGCGGCCTTATGTCGCGGCAATGGCTGGCTCGACGCTCTACGAGCAATACCGCATGGTGCAGCACGCCCACGCCATCCAGCCGTTGAAGATGGTGTGGGTGGAGTTGGCGTTCCTCATCACCTCGGCCCGCCAGCCGCGCTGGAATCCCGGCTTCAGCGAGGCGCGCCTGGCGCTCGCCGCGGATGGCCGCACCCAGCCGCTGCATGCTCTGGCCGACCTGCCGCTCCTGTTCGCCCTCGACAGCCAGGCGGCGGCCTGGCGCACCCTCCGCCATGGTTCCTCGCCGCGCCGCACATTGGCAGAGACCTTCGACCGCGGGCATTTCTTCCCCCGCAATCTTGATTTCTCCGGCAACAACCGCACCTCGTTTGTGCGCGGCGCCCAGGCCGCCTGGGCCGACCAGTGCCGCGATTTCGCCGTGGCTGACGCCAATGGTGTGAACCCACACCTCGCCGATCTCGCCAGCCTGATCACGTTCTGCCGCGCCCAGGGCATTGCCCTGAGCCTGTTTTTGACCCCAGAACACGCTTACCACCAATGGCTGATCCGCCACGCCGGCCTGTGGCCCGCCTATGTCGGCTTCAAGCGCCAGGCCCTCGCGCTGGCGGGCAACGACGTGCCGGTGTGGGACTTCAGCCCCCCGGGTCCGCTCACCGCCGAAAACCTTCCCCCCGCGACTCAGGCCGGTCGCACCATGGTCAATTACAACGACGGCGGGCACTACACCACCGCCATCGCTCGGCGCATCCTCCAGACCC
>JBILDK010000460.1:0-2841 GCA_044352625.1 Planctomycetota bacterium | reverse complement strand
CAGTTGCAGCGCGTGGATCACCACCAGGCGCGGCCAGGAACGTCGCACGATGGCTTGAGATCCGCTCATGGACGCACCCGGAGGCCGCAGCGCAGGCTGAATCGCCCAGGCACGCGGGCGCTACCCTGCCCCGCACCGCCTGCATTCAAGAGCCCCCTGGATCCCGGTTGGGTTCTGGTCGGCAGGCAGGTGGTAGCCGGGTGGTGCCATAGCGTCTTCGGTGGGAGCGGGATGATATTCAAGACAAACCCATCAACAAGTACGCGTACGGGTCGGTAGAACACACTGGAACACGCACCGATGCCGGTCTTCCAGGCATCTTCTGCGGCCATAGTGTCCGCGTCCCCTCCCCCTCCTGGAGCTCCCATGCGCATGACCTGCCTCCTCGTCCCGCTCCTCGCTCTCACGGCGTTGACCGCAGCGGACCAACCCGCCCTGGCCACCTACAAAGCCAACGGCGTGCTCGCCAAGGGCAAGTTCACCTCCATTTCCGCCATCTGCATCGCCAGCGATGGCACGGTGCTGGTGGCCGGTGACAGCAAGGTCATGGCCTACTCGCCCGAGGGCAAGGAAATGGCCACGCTGAAAGTTGATTTTCCTGCCAATGCGGTGGCGGTGGACGACCAGAAGCGCATCTTCGTCGGCGGCACCCACCGCAAAGGCAAAGAGATCAAGGCGGCCTTTGCCGCCTTCGGACCCAAGGGCGAAAAGCTCGACACCTTCGCCGCGGTCGCGACCACCGCGAAGAGCGTGTCCGGACTGGCGGTGCATGGTGGTGAAGTCGTGGTGTTCGACACCGCGGGGCGCTGCCTCCATCGCTTCTCCGCTGATGGCGCGCTCGTCGCCACCGTGGGCAAGAACCTCGGCACCTGCTGCAGCATACTCGACGGGGATATCGGAGCCGATGGCACCATCTACCTCGCCCACCTCGGGGCCCATCGGGTGGACGCCTTCGCCGCCGATGGCACCTCAAAACCGTTGTTCGGCACCTATGGCAAGGCCCTGGAACAGTTCACGGGCTGCTGCAATCCGGTGAGTCTCGCCGTGACCCCCGAGGGCAACATCGTCACCACCGAAAAGACCACCCCGCGGGTCAAGGTCTATAAGCCGGACGGGACCCTGATCGCCTCCATCGCCGAGGAGAAGTTCAGCCCGGAATGCGGTCAGATGGATGTGGCGGTCGACGCCAAGGGGAACATCTACGTCGCCGATGATGGGATCCAGGTGGTCAAGATCTTCAGCCCGGTGCATGGGAAATGATCATGGGCCTGCGGCTGCTCGTCGCGCTCGTCGCCTGGGGTGCACTCACTGCGGCAGAGCCCTTGCGCGTCGGGATCGCCGATCCCATCTGCCGCGACAGCGCCTGCTCGTGCGTGGGCGACGGTGCGGTACGCAGCTATGCGGGCGTCTTCGCCCGGCTGGAGGAACGCGGCCTCGGCACCAGCGTGCGCTATTTCGAGGATCCGATCCTGCTCGAACGCCAGGTGGCCGCCGGAGCCATCGAGGTGATGATCTGCAAGTCCTGGGACGGCTGGCAGGCGGCGCTCGCCGCCAAACGGCCCTTCACGCGCGTTGCCGATGTCAGCCGCGCGGATGGCACCACCGGCCTGCGCGGCATGTTCCTGGTGCGCAGCGATTCGCCGCTGCAGCGCATCGTCGAACTCACCGGCCGCGTGGTCGGGGTCGGCAACGAAAGCGGCTACGAGAAGGGCGTGCTCGGACGTGGCACCCTGGAACGGGCCGGGATCGTGCCGTCGCGGATGGTCGAGCTGGGTGCCTGCAGCGAACTGGCCCTGGCCGTCAAGGAACGCACCCTCGATGCGGCGGTGGTCAGCGACTACGCGGTTGAACAAGGGTGCGTGGTGGTGGTGGGGACCAAGGACGAGTTCCGCACCATCGGCACCACCGACCGCGCCATCCCCTTCGTCAGCGTCTTTGTGGCCGACAGCGTCGAAGCCGGACTGCGTCAGCGCCTGGTCGAGGAACTGCTGTCGATGCAGGGCCCGGCGGTGCCCGCCGGACTGGACTCCGCCGGCTTTGTCGCCGCGACCCCCTGGGAACCGGGCAGCGAGCGATGACGACTGGGCCGACCCGTCGCGATCTGCTGCGCACCGCGGCCCGCTGCACCGCGGTGTTGGCCCTGGGTGGCGGTGCCGCCGCGTTGTTGCGCCGGGCCCAGCCGGCCGGCGCCTGGAGCATCGATCCGAGCGTCTGCACCGGCTGCGACGGATGCGCCAGCGGTTGCGTGGTGCCGGGTTCGGCCGTGCGCTGCGTGAATGATTTCGACCGCTGCGGCTACTGCGCGGTCTGCTACGGCTATTTCAAGGGCGGGATCGATGCGGTCCCGGTGGACGAGCCGGCCAACCGGATCTGTCCGCAGGAAGCGATCATCCGCCGTCGGGTCGGGGATCTGCAGTGGGAATACACCATCGATCCGGAGCGCTGCGACGGTTGCGGAGCGTGTGTCGCTCCGTGCCGCACCTACGGCCATGCGTCGTTCCGGCTGCGGGTCGATGCGGAGCGTTGCCTCGACTGCAGCCGCTGCGGCATCGCGTCCGCCTGCATGCCGCAGGCCATTGCCTGGCGGGCGGAACCGGTGACCTCCGAAGAAGGCCGGCATGGCTGAGGCCATTCCTGATTTCTCCGATTACTCCATGCCCAGCCTCGCGGCTGAGCGGACGCCAGACTGGAGCGGCGACGCCATCGATGCCGGAATCCTGGCGGCGCTGCTGGGATGGTGGATCCTCACCCGGCGCTGGCGATCCGGCTGGCGCTGGGCGCCGCTGCTGGTGGCGCTGGCGTGGCTCGGTTTCGTGCGCCAGGGCTGCCTCTGTCCGGTGG
>JBILDK010000461.1:0-2841 GCA_044352625.1 Planctomycetota bacterium | reverse complement strand
CGCGGTCACCGTGACCACGCTGACCGGTTCACCCGTGGCACTGCGCCATCGCGCCACCGCCGCATTGGCGGTGGGGACCCGGGTCGCGATCCAGGCGCTGGCGCTGGTCCTCCTGCTGGCGGGATGCGGCGACGCCGAGCCGGTCCTGACCGTCACTACGCAACGCGCCTGGAACCTGCCCGGCGTCAACGCCCAGCAGCCGTCGCCGCGCGGACTCGGCCGCGCGGCGGATGGCGGCGTGCTGGTGCTCGACACCGCCGGCCGCGTCCTCGACCACGCACCGGACGGCACCCTGCGCCGGCAGTGGACCATGCCGCAGTGGGACGCGGGCCGGCCCGAGGGCATCACCACCCTGCGTGACGGGCGCATGGTGGTGCCTGACACCCACTATCATCGGCTGGTCTGGTTCCGCGCGGATGGCAGCGTCGAGCAGATCACCGGCAGCGAGGGTGACGGCCCCGGCCAGTTCCGCTGGCCCGTGGGCGCGACGGTGGACGGCGACGGCAACCTGTGGATCAGCGAATACGGCGGCAACGACCGCCTGCAGCAGTTCGCACCTGACGGCACCTTCATGAAGGCCGTGGGAACCTTCGGCACGGGTCCCGGCCAGTTCCAGCGCCCCCAATCCCTGTGCTGGTCCGGCGACCGCCTGTACGTCGCCGACACCATGAACAACCGCATCGTGATGCTCGGATCTGATGGCCGTGACCTGGGCGTGCTGGGCGCGACCGCACTGTCGTTTCCATACGGCATCAGTCCGCTGCCCGACGGATCGCTGATGGTGGCGGAGTACGCCGCAGGCCGCCTCACCCGGCTGAGCCGCGACGGGACCCTGCTCGGCCGGCGTCCGGGCTTCCTCACCCCCTGGTCCTGCGTGGTGGCGGGGGACGGCGCGGTGTGGGTCGCGGACACCGGCAACCGTCAGGTGGTGCGGGTGGTGCTGGGGAGGTAAGCGGTGGTTGGTGGTTGGTGGTTGGGAACAACATCGCATCCAGCTCAACGCCCTCATTCACCCAGAATGGGGTCCGGGGCGAAGCCCCGTTCCAACCACCAACCACCAACCACCCCCTTGAATTCCGACGATGTTCGATTATGTTCGAATGCACACGATGGCACACATGCTCGCCCATGAACGGCAGGAGGCCCTGCGCTCGCTGCTCGCCCAGCGCGGCGCGGTAGCGGTGGCCGATCTGGCGCGGCGCTGGAAGGTCAGCGAGATGACCATCCGCCGCGATCTGGCGGCTCTTGCTGCCGACGGCAGCGTGGCGCGGGTGCATGGCGGCGCGGTGCCCGGCGATCGCCTGCGCTTCGGCGCGCGGCTCGAACGCAACCGCTCCGGCAAGCAGGCGGCGGCGCGCAAGCTGTTGCCGCTCATTCCCGAACATGGGGCGATCTACCTCGACGGCTCGACCACGGTGTACCAGCTTGCCGGTCTGCTCGAAGGCCGTCACGGCCTGACCGTGGCCACCAACAGCGTGGACACCTTCCAGCGCCTAGTGCAACGCCCCGGCCTCGAAGCGGTGCTCATCGGCGGCAGCCGCGACCCCGCCACCGACAACCTCATCGGCCCGCTCGCCCGCCGCGCCCTCGAAGGCCTGTCGTTCAGCGCCGCCTGCTTCAGCGCCTACGCGCTGCATCCGGACCACGGTCCGGCCGAGCCCTCGGCCGAGGACGCCGAGATCAAGCGCCTGGTCTGCATCCGCTCGACCCTCGTCCTGCTCGCGGTGGATCACGACAAGCTCGGCCTCGACGCCACCGGCTGCTGGCAGCCCGCGGCGGAGCGCACCACCCTCGCCACCGATCTGCTGCCGGGCGACAAGCGCCTGAAGCCCTTCTCCCACCAGTTCCACCGCATCGTCTGAAAGTCCCACCATGGCCACTGCCGTCGTCCTCCCCAAGCAAGGCAACAGCGTCGAAAGCTGCGTCATCCAGCGCTGGATGAAGAACGTCGGCGACGCGGTAAAACAGGGCGAGGCCCTGTGCGAGGTCGAAACCGACAAGGCCACGGTCGAGGTCGAGGCAACCGCAACCGGCGTGCTGCTCGCCATCTTCCGCCCCACCGGCGATGATGTGGCGGTGCAGACCGCGATCTGCGCCATCGGCGCGGCGGGCGAGGACGTGTCGGGTTTGGCGCCGGCTGGGTCTGCGCCTGCGGCCGCTCCGGCGGCTGCGACCCTAGTCGCCGCCGTCCCGGTCGCCGCGGCTGCGGTGGCTGCACCGGCGCCCGTTGGTGAGACCGGCGGGTCTTCGCCCCGCGCCCGCGCCGCCGCCACGGCTTCTGGCATCGACATCGCCCGCGTGCCCGCCACCGGCCCCAACGGCCTGGTGATCGAGCGTGATGTGCAGGCGGTGGCCGCTGGCCACGCCAAGCTCACCCCCGCGGCCCTCGCCGCAGGCGGCACACCCGGCGCCATCGGCACCGGCATCGGTGGCCGGGTCACGACCGCCGATCTCGCGGCTGTTCCTAACCACCAACCACCAACCACCAACCACGCGATCGTCGCCGCAGCGACGACCGACACCCCGGTCAAAGGCATCCGCAAAGTCATCGCCGACCGCATGCGCGCCTCCCTGGGCTCCACCGCCCAGCTCACCATGACCGCCTACGCCAAGGCCGGCGCGGTGCAGGCCTGGCGCGCGCGCCACAAGGCCAGCGCCGAGGCCCTGGGCCTGCCGGCGGTGTCGATCAACGATCTGGTGCTGTTTGCCGTGTCCCGCGTGCTGCCGCGCTTCCCCTCGCTCAACGCGCACTTCCTGGGCGACAAGATCCGCCAGTTTGGCGACGTAAACCTGGGCGTGGCGGTGGACACCGACAAGGGCCTGATGGTGCCGGTGCTGAAT